>CAYTNU010000005.1:38949-45705 GCA_964439515.1 uncultured Candidatus Saccharibacteria bacterium
ATATGCAATTTTTTAAAGTTATAAAAAAACATAAAAAATCAAAAGCTCGTTTGGGCTTGATTAAGACTTCTCATGGAGTAATACATACGCCTGCTTTTTTTCCTGTGGCTACCAAAGCAACAGTTAAGAGTTTAACTCCAGAAGATATCAAAGAAATTGGGTTTGAAGCTATTTTAGCTAATACATATCATTTGTATTTACAACCAGGTCATAAAATTGTTAAAAAAATGGGTGGTTTGCATAAGTTTATGAATTGGCCTGGTCCTATGTCAACAGATAGTGGTGGATTTCAAGTTTTTAGTTTAGGGGCTGGTTTTGATCAGAGTATTGGCAAGGTTTTAAAAGACAATGATATTGAAAACCGAAATATTAATGTTGGTAAATTAGTTAAGATTGATAATGATGGCGTTACTTTTACTTCTCATTTAGATGGTTCTTTGCATAGATTTACTCCAGAAACATCTATTAAAATTCAAGAAGATTTAGGAGCGGATATTATTTTTGCTTTTGATGAATGTACCTCTCCTTTGGTTGACTATAATTATACTAAAAAATCCATGGAAAGAACTCATAAATGGGCAGAGAGATGTTTAAAGGCAAAGAAAAATAAAAAACAATTCTTATTCGGAATTGTTCAAGGTGGTCTTTTCAAGAACTTAAGAATTGATAGTGCTAAATTTATAGGTCAATTAGATTTTGATGGATTTGGAATTGGAGGTTCTTTTGGCAAGGGAGAAATGAAGAAAACACTGGATTGGGTTATTCCTTGTTTGCCAGAAGAAAAACCACGTCATTTATTAGGAATTGGTTATTTAAAAGATATTAAAGAAGCGGTTAAAAGAGGAATTGACCTATTTGATTGCGTTTATCCAACAAGATTAGCTAGACATGGAACTCTTTTAACAAATAAAGGAGAATTAAATATTTTAAATTCAGCTTATAAGGCAGATAAAAAACCAATTATGAAAAATTGTGATTGTTATACTTGTCGTAATTTTACAAGAGCATATTTGCATCATCTTTTTAAAGCAAAAGAAATGTTAGCTGCAAGATTGGCTACTTATCATAATCTTTGGTTTATTTATAAATATATGGAGAATATTAGAAAAGACATTAGACTTGATTCGTAACAAAAAAAGTATTAATATAATAGATAGAAGATATTTAGTTTTTTAACATATATCATAAAGAATAAGGGGGATAAAATTATGGTGGATGTATTTGATAGAGAGCATGGATTTAAGAAGCAGAGTATAGTCGCTTCTGAAACAAGAGAAGTGAGGGAAGGGAATTCTCCTGTATTAAACTTTCATGAAAAAGCACAGGACAACAAAAAGAAAGGCATTTCTTTCTTTAGAGGCACTTTATGCCGATTGTTAGAAAGAATGCCAGTTTAATTAGTCAAAGAAGAGGCAGTCCAGCAACAAAGGATGCCTCTTTTTCTTGTATCTCTCACAGATAGAGAAAGAATGATTTAATTAAATCAATAATAATTTTATTTTCAATTAGAATACCAGATGTTTTATCAGGAAGAATAATTACTTTGTCATAGATAATGACAATGCCATTAAAACTTGTATTCGATTTTTTAGATAATTCTTTAATTTGAACCTTACCTAATCTTTGTTTTATTTTCTTATAAACAGATTGTCTGGCTTTTATTGGCCAGATTTTTTCATTATTGACTAAAACATAAATATTTTTACTTTGAGTGGTTAAAAAGTCGTTAAGTAAATTTTCTATACTTGTTTTTGTTTTATAAACTTTAATATCTCTTCTGTCCTCTAATTGATATTTATCTTTTAAAATAGCAATAATTCTAAGAAACTCTCGTTCTTTTTCGTCTATTTCTTTTTTCTCTCTTTTTAAAATACCTAAAAGCTTATCAGGGGATTCAGCAATAATATATTTTTTATTTTTATCTTTTGATTGAGAAATCAACCCCTTATCTTTAAGGGATTTAATAATTGAATAAGTGGTTGGTCGGCTAATGCGTGTTTGCTCAGCAATCTTTTGAATTGAAGTATATCCTAATCCTAATGCAGATAAATATATCTGAACCTCTTTTTCAGTTAGACCTAATTTTCTTAATTCTAATGGTAGAATTTCTAATTCCATATATCTTTATTATAGATTGTTTTTTTCTACATGTCAATAATTATACATTGCAAATGACTTAAGTATGTTATATTATATAAAATATGGATAAACAATATAATCCAAAAGAAGTTGAATCAAAGATTTATAAATTTTGGGAAAAAACAGGAGCCTTTAATCCTGATAAATTAAAGGATACAAAAAAGCCTTATTCCATTGTTATCCCTCCTCCAAATGTTACTGGGGCTTTGCATATGGGACATGCATTAAATGCAATTATTCAAGATATTTTAATTCGTTGGAAAAGGATGTCTGGATTTAAAACTCTTTGGGTTCCAGGGACTGATCATGCTGGAATTGCTACACAAAATGTTGTTGAAAAAAAATTAAAGAAAGAAGGTAAAACTCGTTTTGATCTTGGTAGAGAAAAATTCATAGAAGAAGTTTGGGAGTGGAAAAAAGAATATGGCAATAAGATTTTAAATCAATTAAAAAGCATTGGAGCGTCTTGTGATTGGTCTAGAACTGCTTTTACAATGGATAAAAATTATACTGATGCAGTTTATAAATCCTTTTTTGATTATTACAAGAAGGGATGGATTTATCGTGGAGAACGAGTAGTTAATTGGTGTCCACGTTGTAAAACAAGTCTTTCTGATTTGGAATTAGAACATAAGGATGAAAAAACAAATCTTTGGTATTTGAAATATCCAATTGTTGGACAATCTAATAAGTTTATAATAATGGCAACAACACGTCCTGAAACGATGTTAGGAGATACAGCAGTTGCAGTAAGCCCTAAAGATAAAAGATACAAAGAATTAGTTGGTCAAAAAGTTTTATTACCATTGGTTAATCGAGAAATTCCAATTATTGCTGATAATTTAATTGAGGCTGAATTTGGAACAGGAGCGGTCAAGGTAACTCCTGCTCATAGCATGGTTGATTGGCAAATTGGTCAGAATCATAATTTAGAAATGATTTCAGTGATTGATGAGAATGGTAAAATGAATAAAAATGTTCCTAAACAATATCAAGGGATGGAAGCCAATGAAGCTCGTCATAAAATTATTGAAGATTTACAAAAATTAGGGCTTGTCGAAAAAATTGAAGATTACGAACATTCAGTTCCTAAGTGTTATAGATGTGATTCAACTATTGAAGCTATTCCTTCTAAACAATGGTTTGTAAAAATGGATGAATTAGCTAAAATGGCAATTGATCCAGTTAAAAAAAATAAGATTAAATTTTATCCTAAGCGTTGGGAAAAAGTATATTTGAATTGGTTGAACAATACTCGTGATTGGTGTATTTCACGACAAATTTGGTGGGGACATAGATTTCCCGTTTGGTTTTGTTCTTCTGATTCAGAAAAATTTGTAGTTTCTTTAAAATCTCCAAAAAAATGTCCATTTTGTAAAAAATGTAAAATGAAACAATCAGAAGATGTTTTTGATACATGGTTCTCTTCGGCTCTTTGGCCTTTAGCAGCTTTAGGTTGGCCTAAAAAAACTAAAGATCTTAAAACTTTTTATCCAACAAATGTTTTAAGTACTGCTCGGGATATTATTAATTTATGGGTAGCGCGAATGGTTTATTCTGGAATAGAATTAGAAAGAAAAATTCCTTTTCATGATGTTTTAATTCATGCAACAGTTATTACAAAAAAAGGACAAAGAATGTCAAAGTCATTGGATACTGGAATTGATCCTTCTGATCTAATAGAAAATTATGGATCTGATGCTACCCGTTTTGGTTTAGCATGGCAGATTTCAGAATCTCAAGATATGCGATTTGGAGAAGAAGATACTTTAGCTGGTAAAAAGTTTTGTAATAAGATTTGGAATGCTTCAAGATTTGTTCTTGGTCAATTAGATAAAAAAAGAAAATTTGATATTTCTCGCAAACCAAGACCAATTAGTAAAGAAGATAAAAAAATTCTTGAATCACTAAAAAAATTAATAGTTAAAGTAAGTAAGGATTTAGAAAAATATAGATTAGGGCATGCCTTGCAATCGCTTTATCATTTCTTTTGGCGTGAATTTTGTGATGTTTATATCGAAGTAGCTAAAAAACAAATTAGAGAACCTAAATCTAAAAAAGAAGCTGATAATACGCAATTAATTCTTATCTATGTTTTAGCAACATCATTAAAATTAATGCATCCTTGGTTGCCTTTTGTTACAGAAAAAATTTATGAGTTTTTGCCTCTTAAAAACAAAAAGGCCTTAATTATTGAATCCTGGCCAAAGTAATATTTATTGTCAGGAATTGTTTTACACGCTTAAATCTAAAATACTGCTATATTGGGCGGTATTTTGGTTATTTTGAGTTATTCATGTATTTTTGTCGGAAAACACTTGACAAAGATTTATAAATAAGAGTATAATATAGGAAAATAACAAAGAATTCGCTATGACTAGTAAAATTTATCTTATCATTGTCATCTTAGCGATACCTATAATTTTAACCTTACTTATCTGGATATTGGGTAAGTGTTATAAGAAAAAGAAGTAGGTTTATTATCAGGTATTAGCAATTCGAATAGAGGAGATTTGGAAAAATCTTTTCCATTCGGTTTGTTAAAATCGAAAGTTTTTTAAAATAAGAATACGGAAGAGAGGGGAATGAAATGATCACTGAATTTAGAATTGTGCCGTCGGCTATGGATATCGGAAATGCGATTAAAGGAAAAGAGATTATTAAAGCCTTGGCTTTAATAATGTTGAAATCTTTTTCTTATGTTGCTTCTCTGATATATGGAGTTTCAAGGATTTGGAGAAAACAAAATTAGAGGAGGTAGTGATATGTTACTATATCCCGGAACAGGAATGGGAATAATGGGAGACGCTTTCAGATTTGAAGAGGATATATTAGCAATCACAACTCTGAAAGCGGAAGATTTTGGTGGGGAACATAACAAGAGAAGTTATGCTTACGTTCTTGTATTATGGTTGGTTGGGATTTGGAGTATGATGACCAATCTTACCCAAGTTGTTTTTGTAAAAGTGTTCAAAAGGCAAAAAGATTCTTTTATGAAAATACTTTGGAATTTAGGCAGAGACCCTAATCATGTTTCAAGTTTTTTTGTCGACAGGTTTAGCAAGTTTAATCATCAATCAAAAACAGGAGCAGCTAGTTGGCCTTCGCTTGATATTTTCTATAACTATCATACAAAAATTAGTCCTCAATTGAAAAATGACATGGAGGGTGCGATGACTCGTTTTTGGGTAGGAAAGATGGAAAATCGTCAAGCCGTAACCAATCGTCTTAAGATTGTGATTAATCTTTTGGAAAACGCTTTTAGAAAATTTGTAAATGAACCAGAAATTAGATTAGTATCAATAGCTTCTGGCTCAGCTCAAGCGGTTATAAAAGCGATTCAAAGATGTTGTAATCTTCCTATTAAAGTGATCCTTATCGATATTGATAAAACTGCGATTAAAAAAGCTCGTCAGGAAGTTGAGCTTGCTGGATTAACTAATCAGGTTTCTTTTATTCATGGGACAACAAGTTCTTTGGAAAAAGTTTGTCAAGAATTTAGACCTCATATTGTTGAGATGGTTGGATTTCTTGATTATCGTCCCAAAAAGAAAGCGATTCAGTTGATTCATCGCATTAAGGATTGCTTGTTGCCAGGTGGATATTTCTTAACCTGTAATATTCGCAAAAATAGGGAAAGAATATTTCTTAACTGGACCCTTCTGTGGCCTATGATTTATAGGAGCGAGAAGCAATTTGCGGAATTACTGGTAAAAGGAGGATTCTTGTTAGAAAAAATCAATATTTTTTATGAACCATTTAAAATCCACGGGATCGGGGTTTGTCAAAAATGATAAAGTACAGTGCTTTGACCCAGTTGTTTCTTTTAAGAAATGACTGGGTCTTTTTCATTTTCGTAAACATTTTTTGCTAGTTTATATAGAAAATGGTAAAATAAAAAAGGAGGATATTTGTTTATGATTTTTTATGCTATTACTGCTTTAATTAATGCTATTGCCAGTACTATTCTTGGTTTATTTATATATTTTAAGAATAAAAAAGTAAAAATTAATCAATCTTTTGCTTTATTTTGTTTAAGCGTAGCTTTTTGGAGTTATGCTTATTATTTTTGGCAAATTGCTGATAATGCTAAAACTGCTCTTTTCTGGTCGCGGGAATTAATGTTTGGAGCTATTTTTATTACTATTTTTTATTTTCATTTTATTCTTAGATTGCTTAATAAAATTAAAGAAAATAAAAAAATACTTATTTTTGGATATTTGATTTTTATATTTTTCTTTTTTACTAATTTTAGCTCTTTAATTGTAAAAAATGTAAGACCTAAATTGGGATTTTCCTTTTGGCCAGATCCAGGTATCTTTTATCATTTGTTTCTTTTCTTTTGGTTGTTCTATGCAGTTTATGCTATTTATTTTTTATTTAAAGAATATTATTCTTCTTCTGGGATTAAACAAAGTCAAATTAGATATATTCTTATAGGAACTATTCTTGGATATCTGGGAGGAGCAACTAATTATCTATTATGGTATGACATTCCTATCTCTCCCATAGGAAATTGGACTACTACGCTTTATTTGACTATTGTTGCTTATGCAATTATTAAATATCGGTTGATGGATATTGGAATGGCGGTTAAACGGAGTACAATTTTTTCTT
>CAYTNU010000006.1:0-38198 GCA_964439515.1 uncultured Candidatus Saccharibacteria bacterium
TCTTCTACTTTTTCTTCTACTTTTTTCTTATTAATTTTAAATTTCTTTTTAATTTTAGCATTATCAATAACGCCATTGGAAACCAATAGATTATGTACAGTATCAGAAGTTTTTACTCCTTGTCCTAACCAATATTCTATTCTTTCTTTATTTAACTTAACTTCTTTTAATCTAGGATTATAATTTCCTAGTAATTCTAAAAATTTTCCACTTTTAGGTGAAGCAGTTTTTTTTATCAAAACGATACGATAACTAGGAGCATTCTTTTTACCTGTTCTATTTAAACGAATTGTAAGCATAATATATTTTTTTTAATTTAATTCCACTTTTTCTTTTTTAATGCAGCTTTAGCTGCTCTTTCCTGAGCTTCTTGCTTAGAAGAACCTTGGCTTTCTGCAATTAATTCTTCTTCTAAATAAATACCAATGATGAATTGTTTATCATGATCAGGTCCCCATTCTTTCATTACCTTATAAGCAGGTGTAATTCCAACTCTTTCTTGAGCTTCTTCTTGAAATTGACTCTTAGGATCTTGATAAAGTTTTTGTTCAATAATTTCTGGCAATTCTTTAATAATTTCTCTTTCAATAAATTCTTTTGATTTGTCATGTCCTTGATCTAAATAAATTGCACCTATTAATGCTTCTAAAGCATTGGCCATTATATAGTTACGAGCACGACCATTATCTTTTGATTCTCCATGACTTAAAAGTAAATGATTATTCATTTCTAATTGGTTAGCCACTTTAGCCAACATCTTGGCATTAACTAAAGCTGCTCGCCAATTAGTAAGTTCACCTTCTGGATTAGGATAATTTCTGTAAAGATAATCTGTAACTATAATTTCAAGTACAGCATCTCCTAAAAATTCAAGTCTTTCGTTATCACTTAAATTAAATTCAGGATTTTCATTTAAATAAGAACGATGAACTAAAGATTGTTTAAGTAAATCCTTGTTATTAAACTTTATCTTTATTTTTTTTTCAAGTTCTGATAAATTATTCATCTTTACCGGGTTCACCAATTTCACGGTAAACCGTACCTAAAACACCGTTAATAAATTTTCCTGAAGATTCGCCTCCAAATGTTTTAGCTAATTCAATTGCTTCATTAATTGCTACTTTTGGAGGAACTTCTTTTCTATTTCCAAAAAGTAATTCATAGAGTCCAATGCGTAAAACATTCCTATCAATAATTGTAATTTGATCCAAGGGCCATTCTGGCGCTGATTTCTCAATAATTTTATCTATTTTAGTTAAATTTTCTTTAATTCCATTAACTATCTGCCAAATAAAATCATTTTCATCTATACCAAAACCAAATTCCTTAATATTATTATCAACAAATATTTTTAATTGATTAGGTTCTTTGCCTTTAAAATCCCATTCGTAAAGAGACTGCATGGCAATACTTCTTGAAAGATGACGATTAGCCATATATTAAATTTTTAATTTTAATTATTTTTTTGAAAGACCTTCTGCACTCAATGGTTTTTGCGTAGCCTGTTCCTTTTCTTGGCCAGCAATTTCTTTCTCTTTCTTTTTTCTTTCTTTCTTGTTTAGTTTAGCTAAAACATCAATTATTTCTTTACCAGCATAGGTACCACAATTTTTACAAAGCTGATGAGGCAAAACTATTTCATTGCATTTTGGACAATTAAAAAAATTCTGCTTTTTTAAAGCATGATGAGATCGTCTCTTGTTTCTTCTCGATTTAGTATGTTTTTGTTTTGGGACTGCCATGATTTGTTTCTATTAAACTAATTCTATAATTATAAATAGGTTTTTGTCAATCTCGCCTAGCGAGACAAGTCTCTCTTTCGATAATTTTTAATTGCTTTTTTTAAAGCTTGAGCTGCTAAATTACTACAATGCATTTTAAACTGAGGTAACCCGCCTAATTTTTCAGCAATATTTTCTTCAGTTAATTCTAATGCTTGTTCTATCGTTTTGTTTTTCGCCATCTCAGTAATTACAGAAGAAACTGCGATAGCAACAGCACAACCCAGTGTTTCAAATTTAATATCTTTAATCTTGTTGTTCTTAACTTTAATATATAATTTAAGAATATCTCCACATTGTGGATTGCCAATTTCTCCAACCCCATCTGGATCTTTCATAAAACCCATATTCTTAGGATTTTTAAAGTGTTTAATTACTTCTTTAGAATACATATTATCTACCTGATATTTTTCTTAATCTATTAACTGCTTTTATTAAAATGTTTAAAACATAGTCTATGTCATTATTACTAGTTTGACGACCTAATGTAAATCTAACGCTAGAATGAGATTCTTCATCTGATAAACCAATTGCTGATAAAACGTGTGATGGCTTTAAAGAATGACTAGCGCAAGCTGATCCAGTTGAAACATAAATACCTTGTTCAGATAATTCAATTAATATTCCCTCTCCTTCAATTCCCAAAAAACTAAAATTAATATTATTTGGTAAACGATATTCTAATGTTCCATTTAATTGAACATCGGGAATATCTTTCATTATTCCTGTAATTAATTTATTCCTTAATGTTTTAATCCTGTTATTATCTTTATTATTTTTAGACACTAAATTAATTGCCTCTCCTAATCCAACGATTCCAGGAATATTTTCAGTACCAGAACGCAAACCATGTTCTTGCCCTCCTCCTCTAATTAAGGGAGCTATTGGTATTCCTTTTTTTAAATACAAAGCACCAACTCCTTTTGGACCATAGATTTTATGTCCAGAAATAGATAATGCATCAACATTTAAATATTTGACATTACAATTAAGATAATTAATTGCCTGAACTGCATCTGTATGAAAAACTATTTCTTGATTAGTTTTTTTAATTAATTCTCCGATTTGCTTAATAGGTTGAATACTTCCAATCTCACTATTTGCATACATAACTGAAACTAATATTGTATTTTTCTTAATTGCCTTTTTAACTTCATCTAATTCAACTATTCCTTGTTTATTAACTGGCAAAATAGTTACTTCAACTAAATTCTTTTCTTCTAAATATTTAGCTGGCTCAATTATTGCTTTATGTTCAATTGAAGATATTATAATATGTGGCTTATTCTTTCCCCCATTTTCCCAAAACTTATCAACTACTCCGTAAATAAGCCAATTGTTACTTTCGGTTGCTCCTCCTGTAAAATATATTTCTTCTGATAAACAGTTTAAAAAAGTTGATATTTGTTGACGAGCTTCGTCTAACCCTTTTCTAGCTGAATCGCCGGCTTTATGAATACTAGAAGAATTACCGTATTTTTTATTAAAATACGGCTGCATTTTCTTTAAAACAGCCGAATCAACGGGCGTTGTTGCTGCATTATCAAGATAAATCTCTTTCTTTTTCATTAAAACATATTAACAAAAAATAACGATTTTGTCAAAATAAACTAGTTTATAATTCTATACCTAATTATTGTCCACAAACCCTTTAATCCATCTATTATTTTTATCTTTTTCCCGTCTTTAAATTTTCTAGGATTGTATTTTATAGGAACTTCTTTAATATCTTTTCCTTTTTTTAAAATCTTAGCTGTTATTTCTGCTTCAATTTCAAACCCATTACTTTTTAATTGAATTGATTTAATTAAATCAGATGGAAATAACTTATAGCATGTATAAGTATCGGTTAATTTAGAATTAAAAAGTATATTATTAACTTTAGTTAAAAGCCAAACTCCAAAAACATAATGAGAATAACCTTTTCTATCTGGATTAATATTACGAGAACCATAAACTGCTGAACCTGTATTTTCAAAAACTTTTAAAAGATTTTCATAATCATTAGGACTATATTCTAAATCAGCATCTTGAATAATGACTACTTGACCAGTAACCCTTTCAAATCCAGTTCGCAATGCCCGGCCTTTTCCATGTCTTTCTTTATGTTTTAAAATAATTAAATTAAATTTATCTTTAATTTTTTCTAAAATTTCTGCAGTTTTATCTGTTGACCCATCATCTATAACAATAATTTCTTTTTCATAGTCAAAAACCGAAGCTAAATAAACTTGTTCTAATATTTTCTCTAAAGTTGCTTCTTCGTTTAAAATAGGAATTATGATAGAAAGTTTTTTGTTCATTATTTTTTTATTCCAAAAATTTCTTTTGGAATTTCATATTTATCAATAATTAACTTATTAATATCATTTCTTTTAAGAAAAATTATTGCAAAAGGATCATAATATACAACGGCCCAATTATTATCCTTAACACGTTCGATTAGAAATTGTTGCCCCCATTGAGTATAATCCCTATGAGAAAAATATATTATATTAAAATCATATATATTGTCCTGTTCTTGCCATATTGTATTATTTGTTTGAGCTGGAATATATATGTCCTGAAAATGATATATTGAATATGCTTCTGGACGATTATCAGTAAAAACATTTCTTTCTGGAAATAAATGATAAATTAGATATCCACCAATATCATAATTATTAAAAATTCTACCTTGAAGATTATGTTCTCTAAAAAAATCCATTGATTGATTGTTGTTCTCCATTAGGCCAAAGCCAAATCTATATTCTTGCAAAGGTAATTTTTGATAATATACAAAAAAACTAATTAAAAATATTGCTAAACTTAAGAGAATGATTAGGGATAAAGAAATTTTTTTAATTTGAAGTTTAGAATATCTTAAATTATACACAATAATTATTAATGCAAAAAATCCAAATAAGGTAAAATTACGAATTGCTAATAGGCCTAAAAAACTCCAAACAATAGCTAGGGTAAAATAAACAAAAGAAAAACGCTTACGATTTCTAATTAAAAGAACAATAAAGCTTATAATCAAAATAGCTAAACATATTTCAAATAGTTTTAAATTAGGACTATTAAATCCCCAATTTTCTAAAAACCAAACAGACTGATTCTCAACAATCCTATACCCATAACTCTTAAAAATATTAAAAGGATAAATTAGGCCTTTAATAAAGAAGGGATTTAACAAGCTAACTAATCCAGTTAAAATCAAAACAATACCAAGTTTCTTATTGATCCTTTTCTCTCTAATAATATGGTCCACTAAAAACAGACCTATTAAAGCAGGACCAAATACAAAATAGATATGTAAATTAACCCAAAAAATTCCTAAAATTGGTAAAACAAAAAGCCATTTACTATCTAATTTGTTTTTCCTCCAATGCCAAAGAATCCAAAAAAATAAAGCGATAAAAAAATACGAAAAAATTTCAGGCCTTATTTCATTCCTGGCAACCATTAAAGGAATTAATAGTAAAGAAATTAAAAAAGCTATTTTAAAATTTGATTCCTTTTGTGCAATTTTAAAGAATAAGAAAAAAGTAATTAAACTAATTAAAAGACAGAAAATAGAGAGTCCAATAAAACCAAAAACTTTCCAAATAAGATAAAAGATTACTCCGCTTCCCCAATGATGATTAATAAATTTATAATCTGGTTCAGTATATGAATAAAAATTAGTATTTAAAACTCCGAATTGACCATCTAGAATCATTTCTCCATTCTTAATATGTCTTCCTAAATCAGATGTAGTTAAGTCAATTTTTTCCATAAAAAAAAGCCCATACCAAGACATTAATAAAATTAATACGGCAATTTGGACTTTTTTCTTATTCATATTTCTAATTGATCTCTAGTAATTGAACTTCAAAAATTAGATTGGAATTAGGAGGGATTATTTCTCCTGATCCTTGCTCTCCATAACCAAGTTGCGAAGGAATAAATAGCCTTCTGACTTCATTTTTTTTCATTCCAACTAAACCTAGATCCCAACCTTGAATTACTTGTCCAGCTCCTAATGTAACTTGGAATGGCTGGCCCCTATCAACACTTGAATCAAATTTAGTTCCATCTTCTAAAATACCAATGTAGTGAACAGTTAATTTATCACCATTCTTGGTTACTTCTCCTTCTTCTCCTGGTTGAGTAATTTCAGCCCTTAGTTGACTCCAGAACTCTTCTCCGGTCATTCCTCCATACATATCTTGTTCTGTTTGTTCATTATTTACTTGTTCGCTTCCTTGTTCTTCTCCTGGCATATCTAATCCTTCACTATTAAATTTCATATTATTAATTTCATTATCTTTATTGATTTTAGATAAAAAATACAATCCACCCACAGCAACTAAGAAAATAACTATTGCAAAAATTATATTTTTCATAATGTTTATATTATATCTAAATATTATAAAAAAATCAATTTACTAAAAAATTGATATTAGAAAACATATTAGCTGGGCAACTCCTTTGTTTTATACAATAAAAGTTCTTTGAGAATTTTTTTTAATTTGATAGTTGCAAGAGCGCAATATTTATCAGCTGCACCGTAATAAACAAAAAGTGTTCTATCTTTAACCAGAGCGCCAGTAGGAAATACCACCATATTGACATCTCCCTTTGTCTCGTACTCTTTTTCTGGTTTCAGAATATCATAGGGAATTTTCGCAATAACCTTTGATGGATTCTTTAAATCTAAAAGCAGTACTCTTGCCGTGTAAATAATATTATTTTTTTTATCTCTACTAACATTATGATAAATTAAAAGCCATCCCTTATCTGTTTTAATTGGAGGAGGACCAGCTCCTGTTTTTTCGTCTTCTTTATAAACAGACCGAATAATTAATTTATGATCAAACCAATTTTTCAGATCATAGGAGTAAGCAATCCAGACAGCTGGCCTTTGAGGTAGATTCTCATAAGGCAAAGGTATATCAACTTTTATTTTTTTGGACAAGGGATCCTTAAACCAATTTTTACACCATCTATGCGGTCTATGTATGAGTACAAACTTACCATCTATTTTCTCCGGGAGAATAACCACATCTCGATTATCAGACTCTGGAGGAGTAATAATTCCATGACGTTTAAAATGGATAAAATCTTTTGTGGTTAAAAGAGCTGTTTGGGAATCTAAAAGGTGTATATCTTCATAAGATGGCTTGCCTTGATTTTTTACTCTTCGAGAAAGCGCCACATAGGTGATATAAAAAGTATTACCTATTTTAGTTATGCGCGGGTCTTCGCAGGCCCATTTATCATAATTTTCTTCTGGTTTGATGAGTGGCGTCTCACTTGTTCTCTTAAAATTAAATCCGTCCTTACTTAAAGCTAATCCTATTCGAGAAATATATGCCTCATGTTCTCCCACTGCCCGATAAAGAAGAAACACCTGATTATCTTTTAAAATGGCCCCTGGATTAAAAACTGCCTCGTCTTCCCATCCGTTTTGCGGATTTGGACTAAGTATTGGATTGTTTTTGTAACGAATAAGTTCTATCATATCCTGCCATATTTATCTTTTATTCTAACAATATCTTTCTCTTTAAATTCTCCAAAAGATATTTCTAAAACCTCTACTGTATTACGCTGAGCAGTAATGCGATGCGGTTTTTTCTTAGGAATAAAAAATTCACTCCCCTTTTTTGCTTTGACGATTTTTTCCCCAATAGTTATCAAGGAAGATCCTTTTAAAATTTTCCAAAATTCGCTTCGGTTTCTGTGAAATTGTAAGCTAGTCTCTTGTCTTGGTAAAATAGTAATAATTTTTACAGTGCAGAGTTTATTTTTTACAAACTGTTCAAAATTACCCCATGGTCTTTTTTCAAAATATGTTTTCATTTTATTAAAAATAAAGTCAGTCACTTTTTTTATATTTTCCCTAATAAAAATGTCTTAAAATAAGGCACTGCGGTCCCTCGAACTCATATTTTATGGCTTGCCATTCTTTATCCTTAGCGAAAGATTGCTTGTCCCTCGGCTAAAGCCTCGGGATATGTTTTTTATACCCAAATTAAAATTCGGATAAAAATCATAGCTGGGGAGGTAGGGTTCGAACCTACGATCATGGATTCAGAATCCATTGCCTTACCACTTGGCTACTCCCCAATAATTAATCTAAATATCTTCGGATAGCAACCAAACTGCTTGAAATACCCAAAGCCATACCAATCAACACCTGAAGGATAAAGAAAACAATTAAATTTACCTGGAAGAAATAAAAGAGGTCAGTTCCTGGTAAATAGGAAGTAATCTTTGGTGAGAGATACCACAAAAGCGGATACATGACAAATAAAGAGATGAGAGTAGCAACAAATCCATAAAGAATCCCTTCAATAACAAAAGGACCACGAGTGAACCAATTGCTCGCTCCAACTAATTTCATTACTTTAATTTCTTTACGAGATGTATAAATTGTTAAACGAATAGTATTATAAGTAACTAATATAGCTAAACCAGCTAAAATTAAAAATGCGATAGAACCAACTTGACGAATTGTTTTTGTGATAGAAGATAAACGACTAATAACTGCTTTATTCTCTAAATAATTTACCTTATTAACAATATCATAATAATTTCCTTGATTAAAGAAATCAGCAATTGATTCATATTGTGAAGCTTCTTTTGCTTTAATATTTAAACTAGCTTCTAATGGATTAGTATCTAATTCTCCTAAACTTTGTATTAAAACTTCATTGTCCTTATGTCTTTCTTTAAAATTAATTAATGCTTCGTCAGTAGAAATATATTCGACACTCTTTACTTCTGCTAATTTAACTAAATCACTTCTAACTGATAGTATGGAATCTTCTGATGTATCTAATTTAAAATATACACTAACATCAATTTTATCTTCTAATCCATCTATTAAAGAATTTATTAAAACATTAGTTAAAATTAAACTAGTAATTCCAAAAATAGCTAAACTCATCATAAAAATAGCAGTTGAAGAAAGCCATTTATTACGCCAAAAACTTAGAAATCCTGATTTAATAACACGAGTAAGTGTAGTAAACATAATTTTTAAAATAAGATGTATTTTCCATTTTGATCATCTTTGATGACCTTGCCTTTTTCTAATGTAATTACTCTTTTATCAATTCCATTAATTATCTCTCTATCATGAGTAGAAAGAATAACCGTAGTTCCTAATTCATTAATCTTTATTAAAAGTTTAATAATATCCCAAGTATGAAGCAGGTCTAAATTACCAGTTGGTTCATCTGCAACTAAAACATCTGGCCTATGAGCCAATGCCCTAGCAATGGCTACTCTTTGTTTTTCTCCTCCAGAAAGCTGGCTTGGAAAATGTTCAGCGCGATCCATTAAATTAACTAATTTTAAAAGTTGAGGAACATCATTCGCTATATCACTGTCAGACCTACCCCCTGCTTCCATTGCAAATGCGATATTCTCATAAGCAGTTTTATTGGGTAATAATCTAAAATCCTGAAAAACCATTCCAATTTTACGACGCCAAAGAGGCAAATCCCTATTAGAGATTTGACCAATATCATTCTTGCTCCAAAAAACATTACCATTAGTTGGCAACTCTTCTCTAATCAAAAGTTTAATTAAGGTTGATTTACCAGCGCCTGATCTCCCTGCAATAGAGACAAACTCTCTTTCATTGATTGTTAAATCAATGTTTTCTAAAGCCGAACAATTAGGTGGATATATTTTTGAAACTTTATTAAATACTATCATTTTAATTTAATAATCTCTGCTTCAATAAATTTATCAAGATTACCATCTAAAACTGACTCTGGATTTCCAACCTTAACATTAGTTCTATGATCTTTAACCATTTGATAAGGATGAATTACATAAGAACGTATTTGACTGCCCCATTCATTAGGCATAATCTGGCCTCTTAACTGATTTCTCTCTTCTTCTCTACTCTTTAAATTATACTGATAAAGTTTACTATTAAGCAACTTCATTGCTGTCTTCTTGTTATCCCCCTGTAATCTTTCATTTTGACAAGAAACAACAATATTAGTTGATATATGAGTTATTCTAACAGCTGATTCTGTTTTGTTTACATACTGACCACCGGGACCACTCGCTTTATATGTTTCAATTCTTAGGTCTTCTGGTCTAATTTCGGTCTGGTCTATTTTATCCATTTCAGGTAGAACTTCGACTAAAGCAAAAGAAGTATGACGCGAATGATCAGAATCAAAAGGAGAAATACGAACTAAACGATGAACTCCAGATTCTTTTTTTAAATAGCCGTAAGCAAAAGCTTTTTTAATAATTAAAGTTGCACTTTTAATCCCTGCTTCTTTGCCTTCCTTTATTTGAATTACTTGTGATTTCCAATCTTTTTTCTGAACAAACTTTAAATACATTTTTAATAGCATTTCTGCCCAATCTTGAGCATCTGTTCCTCCAGCTCCAGCATAAATTGATAAGATTGCACTTTTATTATCGTATTTATCTTTCAATTTTTCTGATAAATCTTTCATTGAATAAGTTTATCATATTTTTAAATTCAAGTAAATGGAGCCGAAGGAGGGAATCGAACCCACAACCTACGCGTTACGAGTGCGTTGCTCTACCCTTGAGCTACTTCGGCGCATAAAATCCTTTATTAATAGGTTTAAATTTATTCTACTAAAAATTCTTGAAAATTAAAAGGTCAATGATCATTTTAATTGATAATTTGACAAGGATACCCGCTGGGGGTATACTTATTACTTATAGTAAACAACGTTAAATATATGAGAGAAAATACAATAATTCAGCGTTTAAATATTATTAAGGGTCAAGTCGAGGGATTGACTAAGCTTATAGAAAAAAATGAAAATTGTCGTAAAATAACAGAACAATTTTATGCTATTAATATTGGGTTAAAAAAGGTTGTTGAAATGTATTTCAAACAAAATTTATCTTCTTGTTTAGGAACGATTAATCTCAAGAAAAGAAAAAACATTGAATTTCTATTAAAAGAAATAATTAAAAATAAATAATAAATAATAAATAAAATCAAAAATATGTCACAAACTATTGAAATAACTAACCAAAATTTTAAAGAAGAAGTTCTTGATTCTGATATTCCTGTTTTAGTTGATTTTTGGGCACCATGGTGTCAACCATGTTTAATGATGGCTCCAGCATTAGAAGAGCTAGCTGATAGTTTAAAAGGTAAAGTTAAAATTGCTAAAGTAAATACTGAAATACCAGAGAATCAACAACTAGCTGTTCAATATCAAATTCAAAGTATTCCTAATATGAAACTTTTTAAATCTGGTAAAGTGATTAAAGAGTTTATCGGTTTAAGATCAAAAGAAATGTTACAACAGGAACTAGAGAATGAACTTTAAGATTAATAAAAAAAATGAAAAATAAAATATTTCCTAATATAGTCAAAAAATTAGAAGAAATAAAAAAAATTGAAAAATTAACTGATAAAGAATTCTCTTTACTCCTAAGGGTAAAGAAAATCAATCGAGCTCAACTTAAAATTGGTAATAAAAAACTATTAGCATGGCGAATTGTTTTTAATGATACCTTAGGTCCAGCCAAAGGAGGTATTAGATTCCATCCAGACGTAAGTGAAGACGAAGTAAAGTCACTTTCTTTTTGGATGACAATTAAGAGTTCATTAGTTGGCTTGCCCTATGGAGGAGCTAAGGGAGGAGTTAAATTTGATCCAAAAAAATCATCTCCTCATGAATTAGAACAAATTAGCCGTAAATTTATAGACGCTTTTTATAAAGAGTTAGGTCAAGATAAAGATATCCCAGCTCCTGATGTTTACACCAATTCACAAATAATGGCATGGATGTTAGACGAATACGAAAAAAAAGTAGGACATCACGAACCAGGAATGATCACAGGTAAACCATTAGAACTACAAGGATGCAGCTTACGAGACAATGCAACTGCTAAGGGCGGTTTTATTATTACTGAAAAAACAATTAAAAAATTTAAATTAAATAAAAAGAACATTAAAATTGCTATCCAAGGATTTGGCAATGCTGGTTTCCATTTAGCTCAAATGCTTTATCAGGATAAACTAAAAATAGTAGCCGTTAGTGATAGTAAAAATGGAATCTATAATAAGGATGGCTTAAATATAAATCAGGTATATAAAATAAAAAACGAAACAGGGTCAGTATCCGATTATAAACAAGCTAAACAAATTAGCAATTCTGATTTATTGGAATTACCAGTTGATATTTTAATTCTTGCAGCTTTGGAAAATCAAATTACAGAAGATAATGCTGATAAGGTTAGAGCAAAATATATTATTGAAATTGCAAATGGTCCCATAAGCTATCAAGCAAATAAAATATTGTTTAATAAAAATATAATAGTTGTTCCTGATATACTAGCTAATTCAGGAGGTGTAATAGTTAGTTATTTTGAATGGGCCCAAAATAGAACTGGAGATATTTTAGATGAAGAATATTTGAAAAAATTATTACAAGAGAAACTGGATAACTCATGGCAAAAAATGATTGAATTATATGAAAAACATAATAAAAAGATAGACTTAAGGACTGCAGCATATATCATTGCCATTAGAAGAATACTAGCCGCAGAAAAATTAAGAGGAAATTTAAATTAATCTAAAATCAATTAAAGACAGATTTTTTAAAATGAAAACTATAAAAAAATATCCTTTACTAATTATTGGAACTGGACCAGCTGGATTAACAGCTTCAATTTATGCTTCACGTTATGGAATAAATCATATGATTATTGGAGAAGCAATGGGCGGATTAGTTTTCGAGTCACATAAAATTTGTAATTTTCCTGGTGAACAAGACATCTCAGGCATAGAGCTAATTAATAAAATACAAAAACACGCTGAATCACTTGGGCATTCTTTACTTATAGATAAAATAGTTAATATTAGTCAAAAGAAAAAAGCATTTGAGATAATTACTCAAAATAAAAAAGTGTTTTTAAGTGATACTATTCTTTTAGCTGCAGGAACCAAGCATAGACGATTAAATTTACCTGATGAAAATAAATTTATTGGTCACGGTATTTCCTATTGTGCTACTTGCGATGCCATGTTTTACAAAGATAAGATTGTAGCTGTTGTTGGCGGTAGTGATAGTGCTAACACTGCTTCACTTTATTTATCCCAAATAGCTAAAAAAGTTTATCAAATTTATCGAAAAGATAAATTACGCGGAATTACTGCTTGGATTGACCAAATTAAAAATAATAAAAAAATTGAGATTATTTATAATCAAGAGATTATTGGTCTTAGGGGTAAAGAAAAATTAGAAAAAATTATTTTAAATAATTCCTATCAAGGAAAAAAAGAAATTGCTATTAATGGTTTATTTATTGAAATAGGCGCTATTCCTGATAAAACATTAATTCAAGAAGCGTTATTAAAAACTGATAAAAATGGTTATATCAAAGTAACTCCAGATCAAAAAACCAGCAGGAACGAAATATGGGCTGCTGGAGATATTACAACTGCTTCTAATAATTTTCATCAAATTATTACTGCCTGCAGTGAAGGAGCTATTGCTGTTGAAAGTATTTTTAATTTTTTACAACAGAATAAATAGAGCGGGATACGGGAATCGAACCCGTGTTTTGACCTTGGGAAGGTCGCGTTCTACCATTAAACTAATCCCGCAAATATTATCGAGAAAAAAAGTATTGCCACCATTCCCAATAATTTGCTGTTTCTTCTTCTGAAGAACCCTCTATTATATTCTCCGTAACACTTGCTTCTTGAATAGATTCATCTGGTAAAATTATTACTTTTTCACCTGGCTTCATTAAATTAAGTTTAAGACGCGCTTCTCTTTCTAAATATGGTTCCTTTTTTAGATATTCCATTAAATCAGCCAATTGCTTATTATTTTTTTCAAGTTCTTCAATCTCTATTTTAAAGTTATCAATTTCCTGATTTAATTGATACTTCTGATAACTTTCACTACCAACATTCACTGTTACAGCTATCAAGAATAAAATAATTAAAAAAAGAAACAATTTTGAACCAAGAAATCTTTTTATTAAATTTTTGCTTGAATCAGGCATATATGATAATATATTAATACATGAAAATATCTACACAAAAAAAATTATTTAAATCTGTTTGGATTGTTTTAGCAAGTTTAGTTGTTTTAAGTATGCTATTTTTTTTAATGGCACCTATGATTTAGTATATCAATAAATTAAAAGAAACAAAACTTATTTTTTCAAGACCTTAAAAAATACTTCTTGTGGAATATTAATTTTGCCCAATGCTTTCATTTTCTTTTTACCTTTTTTCTGTTTTTCTAAAAGTTTAGTTTTACGAGTTCTATCGCCACCATATAAATAACCTGTTACATCTTTGCGCATAGCACTAATAGTCTCTCTAGCAATAACATTGCCACCTATTGCTGCTTGTAAGGAAATGGCAAATAATTGTTTAGGAATAACCTCTTTTAATTTTTTTACTAAAGCCCTACCTTCTTGGTAGGATTTTTCTTTATGAACAATTCTATTAAATGCTTCAACGTTCTCACCAGCTATTAAAATATCAACTTTAACTAAATCGCCTGTTCTATAATCAAGTATTTGATAATTCATTGAAGCATATCCAGCTGTAGCATTTTTTAATTTATCATAAAAATCAATAATAATTTCATTTAAAGGAACATGATATCTAATCAAAACTTTTTCTGGGCTTAAATATTGAGTATCTTGATATTCTCCCCTAGTTGATTCTAATAGCTTCATAACTTGCCCTAAATATTGATTAGGAGTAATAACTTCTAAGCTAACCCAAGGTTCTTGAATACTATCAATTTTATTTACTTCTGGTAAATCATTTACTGAAGAAATAATTTGTTTCTTTTTATCTATGGTAACTACTTGATAACTAACTGAAGGAATTGTAACAATTAAATTTAAATCATATTCTCTTTTTAATCTTTCTAAAATTATCTCTAAATGTAACATACCTAAAAATCCGCAACGAAATCCTCTACCTAATCCTTCGCAAGATTCTGGTTCATATTTTAAAGCAGCATCGTTAAGTCCTAGTTTGGCTAATCCGTCTTTCAATAAATCATGATCGTCTGAATCGGTCGGATAAAAACTTGCAAAAACCATCGATTTAGCCTCTTTGTATCCTGGTAATGATTCTGTTTTTTTATCCTGACCAATGATAGTATCACCTACGCGACATTCAACAACATTTTTTAATCCAGTAGCAACATACCCAATTTGACCAGCTAAAAGTAAATCACTTTTAGACATTTCCGGTTTAAAAACTCCAACTTCAATGACTTCTGTCTTAACATTAGAAGTTGCCATCATTATTTTATCGCCTGACTTAATTTGACCATCAACTATTCTTACATAAGCTAAAACTCCTTTATATGAATTATAATTTGAATCAAAAATTAAAGCTCGCAATGGTTTTTTAAAATCTCCTTTTGGTGCTGGAACTTTTTCTATAATCACTTTTAAAATATTTTCTATATTAATACCATTTTTAGCAGAAATTTTAATAATTTCTTCCTCTTTTATCTCTAATAATTGACTCATTTCTTTAATCGTTTTTTCAACTTGTGCATGCGGTAAATCAATCTTGTTAACTACAGGAATAATTACCAACCCCTGTTCTTGAGCTAAATGCAAATTAGCTAATGTTTGAGCTTGAATTCCCTGACTAGCATCAACTAAGAGAACGGCACCTTCAACAGCTGCTAAGCTTCTAGAAACTTCATATCCAAAATCAACATGACCTGGCGTATCAATTAAATTAAACAAATATCCTTGATAATCCATTTTAACTGGCTGTAATTTAATTGTAATTCCCTTCTCTTGTTCTAGGTCCATCATATCTAAAAATTGAGAATGCATTTTTCTTTGTTCTACTGTTTCAGTCAATTCTAAAAACCGATCAGCTAAAGTTGACTTACCATGATCAATATGTGAAATTATACAAAAATTTCTAATATTCATTAATTTTTTTATTTAAAGCGATAAATAATAAGGCGAAATATAAAATGCTTCCAATTGAAAATCCTAAGGCTAGACCAGCAACTCCCATGGAAAGAGATAAATACCAAGCCATTAATAAACGCACTCCCATAACTAAAAGTCCAATTATTAATGGAGTTTTAGTATCTTCAAAAGCAAAAAACCCACGTAAATATAACAAAATTAACGCTTCAGCAAAAAGTCCGATTGAAAGATATCCCAGAACTTGAGAAGCCATAGTCACGTCTTCAATGCCAAATTGACCTACGCCTAGAATAATCATAACGATTTGCTTTCGTAAAACAAAAAACAAAATAGAAGACGGGACAATAAAAAGAAGAATTTTTTTAACTGTAGCATAAAATGTCTTAATAAACCCTGGAATATTTTTTTTCTGAACTTCTTTAGATAATTCAGGAAAAGCAGCTAATGAAAAAGAAATTCCAAAAAGACCCAAAGGTAAACTCCAAATATTATAGGCAAAATTATAAACAGCAATACTTCCTATGGCTAAAAGAGAAGCTAAAGCAGTCATTATTATCAAAGTGATCTGAGAAAGAGCCAAGCTAATAATCCTTGGGGGCATCATTTTAAAAACTCTTCTAATTCCATCAAATTTAAAATCTAATACTGGCTGCCAATGAAAACCACAGAGATAAGTAGCTGGGACTTGAATGATCATATGAAGAAAAGCACCAAGAACAACACCATAAGCTAATCCTAAAAGACCAAAAGGTTTAACTAAGAAAATAATACCAAAAATAATTCCCAGATTATACATAATTGGTGCAAGAGAATAAACGAGGAAACGACGAAAACTTTGAAGAATTCCACCAAAAACAGCACTCAATCCTAGAAAGAACGGACTTAAAAACATTATCCTAGTTAACTGAACAGTCAATGATAATTTTTCAGAAGAAAATCCTGGAGCAATCAACTTAATTAACCAAGGAGTAAAAATTATAAAAATAGAACAAATAACCAACAAAGATAAGACCATTATATTAAGTAAATTATTTGCTAAATACCAAGATTTATCTTTATTTTTTTTTAAATAACCAACAAAAACAGGAATAAAACCGGCAGAAATTGCTCCTAGGACTAATAAGGAATAAACAAGATCAGGTATTCGAAAAGCTGCATAATAAATATCTAATTCGTCACCAGCTCCAAACGTTCCAGCTAGCATCCTATCGCGAATCAATCCTAAAAGCCGACTGATTAAAGAAGCCGCTCCTAAAATAACAGCGGCTGAAACAATAGTTTTAGACTTACTATTAAAAAATTTTCTAATCATGCTTAACCTGAGTTAAATATTGTTCCAAAACCCAAGAATTTACTTTAATAACGTCTTCCCATTTATTATTATACATTTTGAAAACTTCTTCATTGATAATCCAATCTTTTTCGCCTTTACTATTTATATAATAAACCTTATAAGAATTATTAGCCTGAAGCAGGGAACCATGTGGATAAGGATTATAAACTTGCCGACCAGACAACTCATAGATTTCATTTAAGGGAAGAGCTTTATTATAAATTTTAATTTCATCAATTAATCCGCTAAAAGACATTCCACCACTCTCTTGCAATGATCCAATATTAAGATTATAGCTATTAATTAGACTTCCAAAACCAATAATACTATTTTCGTCTTTTTTATAACCATCAACATAAATAGTATTGGTTTTTTCTTTACGATCAATTACGCCAACTATATTGTGCCATTCGTTGTCACGATAATCTTGTTTAGCAATAGCATTAGATTGAAGATTTCCATCGCTTTCTTCAATTGTCATGGCCAAATTACCATTTTGACTATGCCTAATCATATATCCATCTAATGAAGTATTTTGCGCTTTTCCAATAATTACATGCCAATCTTTGATATTATCATTTAATTTAACCCAAACTGAAATTGAAAAACTATCATTTTCTCCAAAATTCAAAAGAGAACTATTATTAACTGCAATATAACTATGTATTCCATCAAATAGTAAACCAAAATTTTCTTTCCCAGCTACTCCAGACAAAGCATTGCTAATATATGCATGAAGTCCATTTCCTGAAACATCTATTGCTTCCCAGCCATGAATATCATCAAAATTCCAATAAGCGATTAAATCGCTTGAAGCAGTTATGGGCAAAGCAAAAAAGAATAATATAATAATTAAAAAATATTTAATTGTTTTGATAAAAAAAGTTTTCATAATAATTAAAATTTAAATGTAACACCTAAAAATTTATCTTTTTTTAAATCACTATTAAAATCTATAACTCCAGAATTAAAATTCAAATTATCTGGATATTGCCAAGAAACTTCCCAATTCTCTGAAAATTTTAACTTATGTTTAAAAACACTACCTAAACTGCCTAATTGTTTTTGTACTAATAAACTATAACTATCAGTTCCCTTAGTCAAGTCAATTTTAAAAGGAAGTTTATACTCATAGGTCAAAACGACTTGCTCTCCAGGACTAACATAGACCCAATTACCAAAAACCGTCTTATTATTCTCTTTAAAAATTCTAGTGCCAGTCTTTTTATCAATCATCATCCCACTTTCAATGCTGTCAATTAATGGATCTTTTTTAAATCCTTGTTCTTCATAATTAATTGGTGGTTGATATATTTCTAAACTATGACCTTTAGCTGAAATCAATTCACTACCTTCTGGTAAATAAACTCTCAAATAATTTGAATTAACACGATTCCACCAATCGTATTCTTCCGTACCGCCTTGATGCTCTCTAATGACAGTCAATGTATCAATAATTGAACCATCAGATTGAATTTCTGCTTGATGTTCAATTGTTTCTTTCACCATCCTATCTGTTTTAAATCCATTAATATTAGAAGAAACAACGCTTAAGTAATCTTTATCAACTGAAGATAATTGACCAGACCAACCTTCATCAACGACCATGTCTTCTAAAGAAGAATTATTAAAATAAATTAAAATATGTTTTTCTTCTAAACAATCAAAAATAATTTCTATTGCTAATCTTTTTTCTTCAAAAGATAATTCACTTAATTTTTTAATAAATAAAGGAGCAAAATCAGCTAAGATTTTTTTGGGTTGATTTAATTCTTTGTCATAATCTACTTCAACCTTATACTGAATTAATTCAACAAAATTATCAGCACTTAAAAGAACATCATACTCAGGCATTGGAATAGGACCAGTTAGTCCTAGAAGCCGTTCAATTAAAGTTGGAGTTAAGCTAATTATTCCATCAGTAGTTGGTCCGCCTGTTTTTTCATAAAACCATTGAATTTTTTGAGCTGAAGTTGGAAAATCTGCAAACCAATTAGCATCATGCATTGACCATGCGGTACTAATTTTTTGAATAGGACGAGGTGGAATAATTTTCTCATGAAGCTGACCATCAACATTAAAAATGCCATCAACGAAAAGAGACTTGATTGCTCCCTGGTCTATTGTTAACAATCCATAAGTACCAATAAATCCACCGGTAGACCGAATTTCACTATTGTTTTGAAAAATTAAAAGATATTGTTTAGGATTATCATGACCTAAGATTTTTAAAAATGCTTGAGAATAATTTTCTGCCTGAAACAACATTTTTTCAACCAAGGGTAATTTTTCTTTTAACGAAATAACTTCATCTTGAATATCATTAGGTAAAGATCCGATTTTAACATTTTCTAACTCTTGATTAGCTAATCCGATTCCATGCAAGGCCTGAATTAATTCTTTTTGACTATTAAACATCAAATCAGTTAGGGAACTGTTTTTTTCAGAAGACAAATTAATCAAATTAAATAAATTATCATATGAAAACAGATTAACAGCAGATACTAATCCTTGTCCTGCTTGAGCTAAATATTCACCTACTTTAACTAAGCTGTTACCAGAAGAAACTACATTCCCGCCTGGTAATTGTTCTAAAATCCCTAATGTTAAACGACCTAATTTATTAATTTCTCTATGAGCTTGATAAAAATCTGAATAAGCTGAACCAAAATTTTGTTCTGCTGCTTGCCAATTTAAATCACCCAATGATTCACGAGCAGACATTAAATTTTCATAAGCTGACATGCTACTACTTAAAACATCTTTTTTAATTTCTAATCCCTGACTTAACCAAGCAGCTGTTGGAATGATTAAAGCTATTAAAAAACCAATAGTTATAAAACCAATTAATGATTTAGGCCAAATTTTAATAAACTTATACTTCTCTTGGAGAAACGATTCTATTGGTTTTCTATGTGATAAATGTTTTTGTGTTGCTACTTCAGGAAAATAAAATTCTTCTAAATTAAAATCTAATTTATTCTGTTTAATTGGTTTTTTAATTATAACAAGTTCAGTATTTTCTAAAATATTATCAAAATTATCAAAACGTTCTAAGTCAGCTATGATCTCTTCTTTGGTTGGCAGTGTTTCAACACTAGAAGATAAATCAATAATTTTTTCTTCTTTAATCTGAATTATTTTTTGCCTATTTTCTCTATTCCTTAAATCTAAAATTTCTTTTACTTGTACAATCTTTTCCATATCTAAATCACCTCTTTGATCAACGGGACGAACATCAAATAAAGCATTTAAAACGAAATTTTTTGAATTAGGTTTTTTGTTATCATCCATATGCCAAAAATACCTCATCAATTAATTAGGTAATCTCATTATACCATAAAAATTTAAAATTACCCTAAAAAGAATTATAAATTCTTAATATATTTTTAACCATTTTCTCCCAACTATATTTTTTTATTTGTTTTTTACCCTTAAGTATTAATTCCTTTTGTAGCTCTTTATTATTTAAAACTAATTTAATTTTATCAATCATATCATCAATATTCTCGGCATTAAAATAAATTGCTGCATCACCCAAAATTTCAGGCAAGCAACTAGAACTAGAAGAAACAACGGGCAAATTATATGTCATTGCTTCTAAAGGCGGTAACCCAAACCCCTCATACAAAGAAGGAAAAACGTACAGAGAAGCGTTTTGATATAGAATAGACAACTCATCATCAGAAACAAAATCTTTAAAAACTATATTAGAAGAACCCATTTTTTGAAGTTGTTTATAAAAATAATCTATCTCACCTACCAAAACTAGCTTTAAATCTTTTTTATTCTTTGATAATTTATTAAAAGCTAAAATTAATCTTTCTAAATTCTTATGAGGATAAGCATTACCAACATACAATAAATATGGAACACTATTAAAAGATATATTAGATTCACTTAATTCGCTTGGAACTCCTTCGTAAATAACTTCTATTTTTTTTGATTTAATTTTAAAGTATTTTAAAATATCTTTTTTAGTAAAATTAGATACAGAAATAATTTTTTTTGCTCTTTTAACGGCTGAAAAAATAACTAATCTATAAGCTAAACTTTTTAACCAATATTTAATTGGTCCCATTGTAGATGCTCGTCTAGTTGGAAATCTTTTAAGGATTAAATCATGAATTGTAATTATAAAAGGCATTCTATAAAGAATAGGTACATTAAAATGTGGAAAATGCATCAAATCAACCTTTGATTGCCTTATTTTAAATGGCATAAAAATTTGTTCAGATAAAGTATACCATTGGTAATCAGCTAATACTTTTTTAAAATTAGGATTAGTTGGATGATATTTATTCCAATTTTCTTTACGAATGAAAATAATATATTCATTATTTAAATCTTTTTTTTCTAAATTTTCTATCAGTTTTTGGACATAACGACCTAATCCTTTTTGTTTAGGTCCATAGAAACGTGCATCAATGCCTATTCTTATTTTCTTTTCTTTGTTCATATTATCCTGATAAAACTTTCAATGTTTTTTTGGCACAATTCTGCCAGGAAAATTTTTGGGCTTGTTTTATCCCTTTTCTAATAAGAGATTCTCTTAAAACATTATCATTCAAAACGATTTCAATAGACCATGCTAATTCATCAATGTTTTTAGGGTTTATCATCAATCCTGCATTGCCTACTACTTCTGGAAGAGATGAATTAATTGAAGCAATAACAGGAACACCACAAGCCATAGCTTCTAATGGAGGGAAGCCAAAACCTTCAAAAAAGCTAGGATAGACAAAAAGACTAGCAAGATTATATAGATATGGCTTATCTTTCTCTTCAACGAATCCAGTAAAAATTATTTTATTTCTTTTTTTTGATTGATGAGCAGCTTTAAAAATATCTTGATAAAGCCATCCTTTCGTTCCTGCAATAACTAATTTATATTCTTCATCTTTTATAAATTCAAAAGCATTAATTAAACCAATTAGATTTTTTCTTGGTTCAATTGTCCCGAAATAAAGAATAAATTTTTCTGGTAAATTATATTTCTCCCTTATCTTGTCTCTTAATAATATATCTTTATTTATTAATTTAAATTCTTTGCCAACACCCGAATGAACTACTTCTATTTTATTTTCTTTAATCTTATAAAGATTAATTAAATCGTTTTTAGTTGACTGAGAAACAGCAATAATTTTATCAGCCCTATTCGCTTCTTCACGAGTATTCATTAAAAATTTTTGCCAAGCTCTTTTACGCCATGAAAAAAATTCTGGATAATGTTCAAAGGATAAATCATGAAAAGTAATTACTTTTTTACATTTCTTCGTCAATGGAGCAATAAAAAAATGAGGATTGAAATACACATCAATCTCATTAAGTAATTTATCTATTTTAGGTTGATTAAGATAACGGGCTACAGCAAAAAAAATACGATTAGGAATTCTAAAATCTTTTAATTTAACATTATCTAAATCAAGCCAATCATAATCTAAGTCAACTTTTTGATAAGCGTTATAAAAAAGCTTATAACTTATTTCTGGCTCTAGGGACAGTAAATGAGATAAAAGATTAATTGTATACTCTTCTACTCCAGTTCTGGTTCCTCGAGCCAAGACTCTGATGTCTATTCCAATGTTCATTAATAAAGTTTTCTATTTTTTGTTTAAATTTTTCTTGATCAAATTCCATGGCTCTTTTTCTAATTATTTTAGGATCAAAATTATCTGAATTAAATTTTTTTAAAATTTTGATTAAATCACTTGATGTTTGTTTTTCAAAAAATAATCCAGTTTTCCCATCTTGAATAATTTCTAAAGCACCGCCACTTTTATATGCAATCACCGGACGCCCAGAAGCCATGGCTTCTATGGCAACAATACCAAAATCTTCTTCTTGAGGGAAAAGAAATGCTTGGCAATGAGCATAATAATTTTTTAATTCTTTATCAGAAATTAATCCGATAAATTCAATATTTGATTTAGCTTTAGCTTGAAGTTTTTTTCTTTCTGGTCCATCACCAACAATCTTTAAAGGCCAACCTAATTGATTAAAAGCATCAATCACCAAATCAAATCTCTTATATGGTAAAAATCTACCAACCATTAAAAAATACTTATCAATTTTTGTAGCAATATGAAAAAGATCTGCCTTAACCGGAGGATGAATTACATCTGAATCCCTTTTATAATATTTTTCTATTCTATTAGATACAAAATTAGAATTAGCAATAAACTTATCAACCCTTTGAACTGCTTGTTCGTCCCATATTCTAATATAACTCATAAAAAAAGGAATTGTTTTCTTAATTAAATTAGAATAACCAAATTCTTCAATATACTTATGCGAATCATCCCATGCATAACGAATGGGAGTATGACAATAACAAACATGAAGAGTATTTGAAGAAGTAATTACTCCCTTAGCATAGCTAGCTGAATCAGAAAGCACTAAATCATATTTAGACAAATCAAACTGTTCAATAGCTATCGGCATAAACATTAAAAATGGACGATGATGAGATTTAACAAATGGAACATTCTGAAGAAAGGAAGTATGAATTTCACGCCCTTCAAATGCATATCCAGTTTTTTCTTTATCATAAAGCAAAGTATAGATTGGTGCTTTTGGAAAAATTTCACAAAATGACTCTAATACTCTTTCTGCCCCTCCATACTGATTAAGATAATCATGCACTAAGGCAATTTTCATATTTTATGTCTTTTAAATAAGATTATAAAAGGAGTTTTTAAAACAACTATTAAATCTAAAGTTAATGACCAGTTTTCCATATAAAAAACATCTAATTTAACTTCTTCATCAAAAGAAATATCACTACGACCAGAAATCTGAGCCAAACCAGTAATTCCTGGCTTGATATAAAACATTCTTTGTTGTTCAAAATTAAACTTTTTTACTTCATAAGACATATGAGGTCTATAACCAACTATACTCATATCTCCTTTTAAGACATTAAAAAATTGAGGTAATTCATCTAAAGAATATTTACGAACAAATTCACCTATTTTAGTAATTCTAGGATCACCTTTAATCTTATGCAAGGGTTCTCCTTTACGAAAATTTTTATTATGATCACTCTCTAACTCTTTAAGTATTTGATTCCCTTTTTTAGTTCCAAATTCACCGTCACAAAGATCAGCCTTCATAGAACGAAATTTATAAAAAACAAATTTTCTTTTACGATAACCATAACGATAATCCTTATAAAATACATCTCCAGGAGATTCAAATTTAATAGCTAAAGCAATCAAAAAATAAATTGGCGAGAATATAATAATAAAAAACAAAGAAAAAATAATATCAAACAATCTTTTGATGATCCTTCCCCATCCATCTAATGCTGTATTTCTCATCTCAATAATTGGCACTTGCCCTAATATTTCAATATTAGTATTAGTAGTTAATGTTTGAAAAAGATTAGGAACAAATTTAAAAACTAAATGATTAGTTTCAGCAAAATTAATTAATTCTAAAACTTTTTCTTTAGACCAATCAGGATCGGTTAAAACAATTTCATCAACATCTTTATTATCAACTTCATTTTTAATTTTATCTATATCGGGCTCGATTAAATTACCAACCAATTGATACCCCAAACTTGGTTCATTTTCAATATTTAACATCACTTTTTTACTTAATCTATCTCTACCAATTACTAAAACTTGACTAGCGCCAAAATGGTATTTTTTCATTAAATATTTTTGACAAAGAATTATTAAAAAACGTCCAAAAGAAACAAAAATAATAGATATTAACCAACTAGCTAAAAGAAGAAAACGTGAGTCAAATAATTCTTGACGAAGAAATATATAAAGAACTAAAGTCATCATTCCAGCTGAAATACCAATAATAATTCTAAAAAAATCTTCTAATAATTTACGAACTGGTTTAATTCTATACAATCCAATTAATGTAAAGATAATTAACATAAAAAAAGAAACACTAATCACTAAAGCAACATACTCATTAAAAGGAAGGTTTAAGTGAAAAAGAACGGGCCTATGCTGAATAACCCAAGAACTTGTTCTTAAATAATATGATAATAAACCAGCTCCTAAAAGCATTAAAAAATCCAAAGGAACCAGAATAGAAGTAAAAAATAATTCTGATTTTTTCATCTTATACATTAATCCTAATAGATTTTTAGATAAAAAACAACCATTAATTTAATTTGAAATATAAAAAGCCCACTTAATAAGTGCGCTTCTTATATAGCTCAAGCAAGTAATAAGCCGGGTTCTGTCTTGTCTGCCGACTGGCAGACAGGGATAGTCATCTATCTAGTCCCGACGTTACCATCGGGATCAAGCGAGCTACTTTTTTTCGTTTAATACGAATTTGCTCTTGCACCAGACAGGGTTTACCACGCCTTGCCATCTCTGACAGGCGAGAAGATTTAATCTTCACTTTTCACCTTTCCCTCTTTTTAGGAGATTACCCCTAAAATGAAGTAGTATTGTCTCTGTGGCACTTTCCCTATTCTTACGAACGGTGGACGTTATCCACTGTCGCTTTCCTCCGCTTCTAGCGGATTCGGTGCCCGGACTTTCCTCCCTGTAAAATTACAGGGTGACTATCTAGCTTACTTGAGCTATCATAATTATAGCTTAATTCATAATACTGTCAAGCTCTATAAAAGAACTTGCTCTTTATTTTCATTATCCAAAGCCTCATTAACTAATTTATCTGCCTCTTTATTCTCTTCTCTACGGATATGTTTAAAACTGATTTGTTTAAAATCAAGCATTATATTCCAAATTTTAAGAAATAATAATTGCAAATCTTTTTCTTTAATCTTATATTCATGATTCATTTGCTTAACAATTAATTCACTATCCATAAAAACACTTATTTCTAATTCTTTTGCCTTTTTTTTACCAAAAAGAAGTTTTGCTTTTTCTAAAGCAAAAATTAATGCTTGGTATTCTGCTTGATTATTAGTCGCTTCCCCAATAAACTCTCCGTATTTTTTAAGAGGTTGTCCTTCTTGAATAATTACTACCCCAATAGCAGATGGACCTGGATTTCCACGAGATCCACCATCAGTATAAATATTAATTTTCATAATTTAATTTTACTATTCTGTTAATTTTAAATCAATTATTTTCATTTCTAAATCTCTTCGACCATTCCATTGATTAACAATGATTTCAAAAACAATGTTTATTAAATTTCCTTTTTTCAATAACGGCTCTTTGTCTCCTAGTCCAAATGCAATAGCATTAAATTTCTTTGCTTTTCCATTTTTACCGAATATAATTAATTCTATTTTTAAATGTTTATTACCATTGCCTACTGTTCTTAAATTAAAAATTTCTAAGTTTTTAGTTAAAAATTTAGGCGAATGATTATCTTTACCAAATGGAGCAAACATTTGAATTTTATCATAATTTGACCAATTAATATCTTCTAAAAATAATTCTGCATCAATCTTTAAAACAGGTGTTAAGTCTTGATCCTTTAATTCTTTTTCAATTAATTTATAAAAAATATTTTTAAATTGATCTAATTTAGATTTTTTCATCATAAAACCAGCTGCAGCTTTATGTCCACCATAATCAATAAATAAATCAGCGCATTTATCAAATGCTTTTATCAAATTAAATTGAGGGATAGATCGACAAGAAGCATTAATTAAATTACCTTTTTGATTATAGACAATTGTTGGACAACCATATTTATCAGCAATTTTTCCAGCCATTAAACCAATTAAACCAACTGGCCAATTAGGATTACCTTCAAGAATAATTTTTGGATATTCTCCATTAGAAAACTTTTCTTTTAAAATTATTTCTATTTCTTTAATAAGCTTCTCGGTTACGCTTTGTCTTAAAGAATTATTTTGATTAATTTTTTGAGCTAATCCTTTTGCTTCTTTCTTATTATTACTAATTAAAAGATTAAAAGCTCCATCAGCATGATCCACGCGACTTGCCGCATTTAAACGAGGGCCCAATACAAAACCCAATGTATAAACATCAAGATTGGTTAAAGGAGCTTTTCCGTTCAGAGGATTTTCAATTATTTCAGGAGTTATATTTGATACTTTCATTAATTCCTTTAACCCAAGCCATTTTGTTTGAGCCAAAACTCCTAAACCATACTTAACTAAGGTTCTATTTTCACCAATAATTGGCATAACATCAGCGACTGTTGCCAATGCAGTTAAATCAAGTAACCATTTTTTAAAAGGATCTTCAAGAGGCAAAAGAGCACAAGCTAATTTATATGCTACACCAGCACCAGCTAATTTCTTAAAGGGATATTTATCACCCTTTTGCCAAGGATTAACAAGAGCAACTGCATTGGGTACCTTTTTACCAACTATATGATGATCAGTAATGATAACATCAACTCCTAATGAATTAGCTAAATCTATCTCCTCTGAATCAGAACTGGCACAATCAACTGTAATAATTAATTTTGTTCCATTTTTAGCTAAATATTTTATTGATTTATTATTTAAACCATGATTTTCTTCTTCCCTATTTGGAATATATGTATTAATATTTTTGATTCCCAACTCTTTAAGAGTTAAATAAATAATTGCAGAAGAACAAATTCCATCAGCATCAAAATCACCATAAACCGTTATTTTATCCTGTTTTTCTATTGCTTCTTTAATTCGTTTAACTGCTTTATCCATCTCTTTTAAAAGGAAGGGGTCATGTATGTCTGTTTGAAAATCAGAATTAAAAAACTCATCAATTTGTTTTTGAGTTTTTAAATCTCGATTATACAATAGTTGAACAATCAAAGAAGAAAATTCTGGAAATTGTTTAAAAAAAGCGCTAGGCGCCTTTGGTCTAACTTGCCATTTCATAAAATTAATTAAGGACCTCTATAGCTGGTAATTTCTCACCAATTAAAAATTTTAACATTGCACCACCACCAGTAGAAACATGATCTATCTTATCTAATAAATTTATTTTTTCTAATAAAAAAATGCTATCTCCTCCACCAACTATTGAAAAACTTTCACTTTTAGCAATAAATTTAGCGATTTCTTCGCTACCATGAATAAACTTATCTGTTTCAATTAAACCCATTGGCCCATTCCAGATAACCGTTTTGGCTTGAGAAATTATTTGATTATATAATAAAATTGTATCTGGTCCAATGTCTAAAATCATTTCATTTTCATTCGTTTTTCCAATCGGAACGATTCTAGAAGGAGCATTACCAGAAGGATCTACTGAAGCAACAGCATCAATTGGTAAATTAAGATTAACATCAGTTAACTTCATTTTTTCAATCTCTTTAATCATTCCCTCTTCAACAACAGATCTACCAATGGCAAATCCCTTAGCCGCAATAACGGTATTAGCCAAAGCTCCTCCTAAAAGCAAATTATCAGCTTTAGTTAAAAATTCTTCTATAAATTTAATTTTAGTAGAAATTTTTGCTCCACCAACAACAACAACCAAGGGTCTCTTGGCTTTATCTAATACATTATAAAGAGTTTTAATTTCTTTTTCTAATAATAGGCCTGCACAGGAAGGCAAATAATTGGGAATTCCTACTAAAGAAGCATGTGCGCGATGACTTACACTAAAGGCATCATTAATATAGATTTCTCCATAACTAGCTAACTTTTTAGCAAAATCAGAGTCATTATTTTCTTCTTCTTTATAAAAACGAAGATTTTCTAAAAGAATAATTTCTCCAGATTCAATATTATTAATTCTTTCTTCAATATCTTCTCCAATACAATCATCTAATTTAATAATTTCCTTATTTAAAAGCTCTTTTAATCTTTTAGCAACAGGGTCCAATCGTAAATCTTCTATAATCTTGCCATTTGGTCTACCAAGATGAGATAATAGAATAATTTTAGCATCTTGATCTAGTAAATAATTAATAGTTGGCAAGACGGTTTCAATTCGCCAATCTTCTTTATTGTCAACTTTTTTATCATCACCCACAGGAACATTAAAATCAACCCTTACTAAAACACGTTTATTTTTAAAATCAAAATCTTTAAGAAATTTCATAATTAATTATTGATTTTTTCTATAATTCTAATAAACTCACTAGCATTTAAAGAAGCTCCACCTACTAAAACTCCATCCATTCTAGCTTCTTTAACATACTCATTAACATTCTTGCTATTAACGCTACCACCATAAATGATTCTAGCTTTTTCTGCAGTAGTTCGGTCATATATTTTAGCTAAAGTTTTACGAATAAATAAACCTGCTTTCATAGCATCATCAGATGAACAAGCGCTGCCTGTACCAATAGCCCAAATAGGTTCATAGGCAATTGTCATCTCTCTTATTCGACTAGCTGAAATACCAAGTAAAGCTTTTTCTAATTGTTCAGCCACAATCAAACTCATTTCATTTAAGGGTTTACCATCAGAATTAAAAGTATCCCTAGCTTCTTCGCCTAAACAAAGAATTGGTTTTAATCTTGATTTTAAAACCATCTTAATTTCTTTGTTAATCATTTCATCGGTTTCCTTAAGATACTTTCTTCTTTCTGAGTGTCCAACAATTACATATTGACAACCTAAATTTTTGAGTTCCAAAGGAGAAATTTCACCTGTAAAAGCTCCTTTCTGTTCCCAGAAACAGTCCTGAGCACCAAAAACCACCTTATCCTGAGACACATCTATTAAAGAGCTAAGATAGACGAAAGGAGGGCAAATAACGACCTCTGTGTCTTTATTCTTAGTCATCCGCCCACTAATCATACCAAAAAGATTTTTAGCTTCTTTTAAAGTAACAGGATTACATTTCCAATTACCAATAATTAATATTTTTTTATCCATTGTTTTTAATTTTTTTCTTAATAATAATTCCAATTATTACAATTACAGCTAAAAGAATAAATAATAATGAAATTTCCTGATAATATTTATTAAATAATTCTTGATTATAGCCAATATTATAACCAAGAAATGCTAAAATAACTATCCAAATACCAGAACCTAAAGATGTAAAGAATATAAAACTCTTTAAATTCATTTTAGAAAAACCAGCTGGTATAGAGATTAATTGTCTGACTCCAACAATTAATCGACCGATAAGAGTAGACGCATTACCATATTTCAAGAAACATTTTTCTGCTTTATCAAGTTTTTCAGGACTAATCAATAAAAATTTAGAAAATCTCTTATTAGCTAAAGAATAAATTATTTTACGTCCTAAGGTATAAGCTAAATAATAATTAATTAAAGCACCTAATAAGCTGCCTGCTATTCCAACTAAAATAACTAAATATATATTAAATTCACCTTGATAAGCTAAATAAGCAGCTGGAGGAATAACAATCTCTGAAGGAAATGGGATAAAAGAACTTTCAATAGTTATTAAAATAAATATTCCATAATACCCTATTTTAGAAATTATACTGGACACTAAAGACAACAACCAAATAAAAATACATTCTATCATTTTATTTCCCTTAAAAATTCAGCCGCTTTTTCTGGCTCAATTGTACTAATCTCTACACCAACGCCTAATTCAAAACCAGCCCAAACATTAGTTTTAGGCAGAATATTTAAATGCCAATGGTATTGATCGTAATTCCCTTCATCGCAAGGAGCTGTATGAAAATAAAAATTATAAGCAGGATCCTTAAGCCCTTTGTATATTTTACTTAAAGCGACTTGCATTGCATCAGAAAAATATTCTTTTTCTTGTTCATTCATTTTTTCGAAACATGGCTGATGCTCTTTCGGATATACTCTAACTTCAAAGGAAACCTGCGAAGCGAAAGGACAAATTACTAAAAATTTATCATTTTCATAAATAATTCTCTTCCTATCTTTAAGTTCCCATTCAATTATCGTACAATAAACACATTTTCCCTGACTCCTATAAAATGCTTCCGCCCCATCAATGCTAGACCTTAAATGAGGATCAATCACAGGAATAGCTAATAATTGAGAATGAGGATGGGAAATTGAAGCACCTGCTTCTTTGCCATTGTTATGAAAAATAGAAATGTATTTAACAAATTCTTTATTCATTAATTCTAAATATCTCTTTTGATAAAGATCAACTACCATTTTTACTTCATCTTTAGTAAATAGTGCCATTTGTCTTTCATGATCAGCTGTAATAATTACTTCATGATGACCTACTCCGTCCATTACCCGATGAGGACCTTCTTTCCTTTGATTTAACTCTTTAGCTGGGGCAAAAGCAGGAAAATCATTAGGATAAGAAACAACGAACCAAGAACCATCTTTATTATTAATCTTATCAATTGATTTTTCTAATATTTCTGGTTTACAAAAAAAACACTTATCTGACGAAATTGAATCTTTAATTCTCTTGTGTTTAGCAAATGTTTCTGGACGACGCGATCTTCCAGTAGCAACGACCACCCAATCATTAGAGACTAAATCCATTCTTAATTCTGATGGAAATTTCTTCTTATTTTTTATCATATTTACCAAAAATCAAATTAAATTTTATTTTAAATAATTCTCTAAAAGTATTTAAATACCCTTTTAAACTAACGCTACTATTTGGATCATTTATCCAATAAGTTGGAATAACACCTATCTTATAATTCAACTTTTTAGCTAGAGCCAATGCTTCAATATCAAAACCCCAACGATCAATCAAAGAACGTTTAAAAATACTTTTAGCTGTTTTATCAGTAAATGCTTTAAAACCACATTGAGTATCCCAAATACCAGGTACGGCTAATAATTGAATTAAAAGATTTCCAAAATTACCCAATAATCTTTTATAAAAAGGTTGAGAAACAGCTTGCTTAGCTCCAGCAGCATCCTTACTATCGCGAGAACCAATCACAATCCTATATCCTTGTTCAAATAAAGGTATCATTTTTTCAAAATGATTAATAGTAGTAGCATTGTCTGCGTCCATAAAAAGACGAATCTGACCTAATGATTCAAGCATTCCTTGTCTAACAACCCATCCTTTCCCATGATTCTTTTTATTATCAATTATTCTTAAATTTTTAACTAAATCAGCAACTTTTTCAACAACTTCAACGGTTTTATCCTTAGAACCATCATTGACAACAAGAATTTCATAAGAATAATCTTGTTTGCTTAAATAATAATCAATATCTAAAAGAGTATTAGTAATTCTCTTGCTTTCATTATATGCAGGTATAATAACTGACAAAAAAATATCTTTCATAATGCTTGTATTATACAATATTTTTAGATAAGATACAAAACATATGGATAAGTACAATATAATTACATATGGTTGTCAAATGAATGAATCTGACAGCCAAAAAATATCTACTCAATTAGAGAATAAAGGATACAAACATGTTGATGATATGGAACAGGCAGATTTAGTAATAATCAATGTATGCTCTGTTAGGCAATCAGCAATTGATAGAGTAAAAAGTAAAATTAAAAAATTAAATAAATTAAAAAGACAAAATTTAAAGCTAAAAGTAATATTAACAGGATGTATTTTAGAAAAAGATAAAAAAGAATTTGAAAATCAAGTTGATGAGATTTGGCCTATTATTGATTTTAAAAAAACATTAAAATGCAAAACTTGTGATGGAAACGAAGAAGCACTTGTTCCAATTATGACTGGATGTAATAATTTTTGTTCTTATTGCGCTGTTCCCTACACAAGAGGCAGAGAAAAATCAAAATCAGCAATAAAAATTATTAAAGAAGTTAAAAATTTAATTAAGAATGGATATAAGGAAATAATTTTACTTGGACAAAATGTTAATAGTTATAAAGACAAATTAACATTTCCTCAATTACTAGAAAAACTTAATAATCTTCCTGGCGACTTTAAATTAAGTTTTCTAACATCACATCCAAAAGATATATCTAATCAATTAATTAAAGTAATTGCTAATGGAAGAAAAATCTCTAAAGAGATTCATTTGCCAGTTCAATCAGGAGATAATCATATTCTAAAAAGAATGAATCGCAACTATACGGTTGGAAATTACAAAAAATTAATTAAAAAGATTTTAAAATACATACCAAATGCAAAAATTTCAACTGACATTATTGTCGGCTTCCCCGGAGAAACTGAAAAACAATTTCAAAATACAGTTAAACTGGTTAAAGAAATTAAATTTAAACAAACTTTTGTTTCTTCTTATTCCCCTAGGCCAGGCACATCCGCATATAATTTTAGAGATGATATCATGTCTAATGAGAAAAAAAGAAGAAAAAAAATTCTTTCAGATATTTTTAAAAACAAAAAGAAATTAAATAATAAATTAATTGTCATATTAGGCCCTACTGCTTCTGGTAAATCCAATATGTCCATTAAACTTGCTAAGAAATTTAATGGTGAAATAATTTCTGCTGATTCTCGTCAGATCTATAAAGAAATGAATATTGGAACAGCTAAAATAAAGAAAAAAGAAATGGAAATAATCCCTCATCATTTAATAGACATTATTAAACCAAATGAAGAATTTACTTTGGCTGATTTTAAAGAAAAAGTCGTAAAAATAATTAAAGACATACAAAAAAGAAATAAAATTCCATTTTTAGTTGGTGGCACAGGACTATACATACAAGTAATAGTTGATAATCTTCAAATTCCTAAAGTCAAACCAGATAAAAAGCTTCGTTTTAAATTAGAAAAAAAGACAAATCAAGAATTATATAATCAACTTAAAAAAATAGACCCTCAAGCTTTAAAAGTAATTGATATCAATAATAAAAGAAGAATGATTAGAGCACTAGAGGTTTGTTTATTAACTAAACAAAAATTCTCTGAACAAAAGAATAAAAAACCAGCTTTATTTGATATTATTCAAATTGGATTAAAAAAAGATTATAAAACTCTTGATAAAAAAATATTAAAAAGAATTGATAAAATGATTGAAAACGGATTAATTGAAGAAGTTAAAAAACTAATAAAAAAATACGGCACTAAGCCATATTCTATGAGCGGAATTGGATATAAAGAAATAATTTCTTATACTAAAAAAGAAATATCATTAGAACAAGCCAAAGAATTAATAAATATTCATACCAGACAATATTCTAGACGACAAATGTCATGGTTTAGACGAGACAAACGAATTAAATGGGTTAAAAATTATCAAGAAGCTAAAAAGCTAATTCAAGATTTCTTTTTTTAAAATTTCTTTAACAACTTCTGGGTTAGCTTGACCCTTACTATTTGCCATTACTTTGCCTACTAAAAACTGAAGGGCATTTTCTTTGCCTAATTTAAAGTCATCAACTGGCTTAGAATTATCTTTGATTACTTGTTTAACTATTCCAGTTAATGTGTCTTTATCATTAACTTGTTTCAGATTTTTTGTTTCAATAATATGAGATGGATCAGCGCTAGTTTCAAACATCTCCTTAAGCACTGACTGAGCAGCTGAACTAGAAATTTCTTTCTGATGAATTAAAGTAATAAATTCAGCAAAATTTTCTGAACTAATTTTACAATTTTTAATTTTTGTCTTAGTAGATGATAATAATTTCTGTAATTCAGTTAAAACATAATTAACAGTTAATTTTATTAAAGGTTGTTTATCGCTAATTGATTTAATCTTTAACCATGTATTTAATTCAGAAATAACTTGTTCAAAATAATCAGATAAGCCCTTACTATTAACTAAAATATTAATATCATCAATCGGCAAATTATACTCTTCCTCAAATCTTTTTCTTTTGGGTTGAGGCAATTCGGGTAATCCAACTGATAATTTAGAACTAATTTTTGTTAAATTATTTAAAGGAGGCAAATCTGGTTCTGGAAAATATCTATAATCCTTAGATTCTTCTTTAATTCTTTGAGAAAATGTTCTTTGCTTCTTTTCGTCCCATCCTCTTGTTTCTTGAATAACTTTTTCACCTGAATCCAGTACCTTTGACTGTCTTTTAATTTCATAATCAATAGATTTTTCAACTACTCTAAAAGAATTTAAATTTTTAATTTCTACTTTAGTTCCCATTTTACCCTTTGCCGACCTAAGAGAAACGTTTACTTCACAACGCATCTGTCCTCTCTCCATATTAGCTTCAGAAACATCTAAGTAACGGATAATTAATTGTAATTCTTCACAAAATTTACGAGCTTCTTGACCAGAAGTAATATCTGGTTCAGTAACTAATTCCATCAATGGTAACCCCGCTCTATTAAAATCAACTAAAGAATATTTAGCTCCCTGAATATGAATCAATTTACCTGCATCTTCTTCAAGATGAATTCTAGTAATCCCTATTTTTTTACCATTAATTTCTAAATGTCCTTTATTAACTAATGGCAAATCATATTGAGAAATTTGATAACCTTTTGGTAAGTCAGGATAAAAATAGTTCTTACGGTCAAATTTTGCAAAATCTGGGATCTGACAATTTAAGGCAAGTCCAGTTTTAATAACAAGCTCAACTGCCTTCTGATTAATCACAGGCAAGGTTCCTGGATGTCCCATACAAATAGGACAAATATTAATATTAGGTTCCTCTGCTTCTGGGTTATTTAAACAATCACAGAACATTTTACTCTGTGTTTTTAATTCACTATGAATTTCTAATCCAATAACTACTTTATCTTTCATATTATTTTATAGATAAAACTACATTTTTTAATAAAAAAGCTACGGTAATTGGCCCAATACCACCTGGCACAGGAGAAAGCCATTTAGCTTTTTCTTTAACACTCTCTTTATCAATGTCTCCTATTATTTTACCATTTTTTCTACTTATTCCGCCATCTATTAAGATTACATTTTCTTTAATCATTGAAGATTTGATTGCATTAGGTTGACCTAATGCAGTAATAATTACATCAGCTTTCTTTAAATCATCTATGAATCCTTTATTGAAACCAATTAAATAATCAGCTTTTATTATTCTTTCTGCTATTTTTTTAAAAGCATCTGTATTAACTAATGCGATTATTTTCTTATTTTCTAAATCTTCTTCAGTTGCTTTAAGCGCTTTTTGAATAGCCAAAACAAATGGTGAGTCAAAATTACTTTTAAACAGAAAGCCATCTACGTCTTTTTTTGGATCAATCGCTTGTACAATTCTATCAGGTGAAATATCTTTAGGCAAAGGCATTTGAATCAAAATACCATTAATTTGCTTATTATGATTTAAAGAATTAATAATTTTTAAAATTTCTTCTTCTGAAACATCTTTAGATAGAATATGTTTTCTTATTTCAATACCTATTCTACGAGATGATTCTTCTTTCTTTTGAATATACAAAAGAGATGCTGAATCATCTCCTGCTAAAATTATGCCCAAGCATGGTTTAAGAGATCGCTTTTTAATTTCCTTTTTTAAGCTATCTAATATTTCATCTGCTATTTTTTTACCATCAATAATATTCATTTAATTAATTCCAGGCACTTTAAATTTTAAACACAAACTTTCTACTTCTTTTTTTAATCTATTTAAATATTTATCATTTTTATAATGTTTTAATGCATCAACGATCCATAAACCAATCTTCTTCATTTCTCTTTCTTTCATTCCTCTGGTAGTAACAGCTGGCGATCCTATACGAATACCACTTGGCTGTAATGGCGGATTAACATCATCAGGAATAATCTGTCTATTAACTGTAATAGAAATCTTATCTAATGTTTTTTCAGCAATTTTACCATTAATATTAAAACTTTTAATTGTATCTATAACCATCATATGATTATCTGTTCCATCTGTAATTAATTTAGTATTATTTTCCATTAAAACTTCAGATAATACTTTTGCATTTTTTAATATCTGTTCAGCATATTTTTTAAACTCTGGTTTCATAGCTTTTTTAAGAGTTGTTGCTATGGCAGCAATTGTTTGCATATGAGGACCACCTTGCAAACCAGGAAAAACAGATTTATCAATTTTTTCAGCGAACTTTTTTCTACATAAAATTAAACCGGCTCTTGGCCCTCTTAAGCTTTTATGAGTTGTAGTAGTAACAATATCAAATCCATAATCAAATGGATTTTTTAAAACTCCACCAGCAATTAATCCTCCTATATGCGACACATCAGCCATGGTTATAGCATTAACAGATTCAGCTACTTTTTTAAAATCGGAATAATTAATATCTCTTGGATAAGAACTATATCCGCAAAGAATAATTTTTGGTTTATTCTTTTTAGCAATTTCCATCAATTTATTAAAATCAATTTTTCCTTTATTATCATGATTAGTTTTATAATGAACAAAATTAAAAATCTTGCTCATATGGGAGAATGGAGATCCATGAGTGAGATGGCCTCCATGAGATAGGTCCATACTAAGAATAGTATCTCCTGGTTTAAGCAAAGCCAAATAGACTGCTTGATTCATAGGAGATCCAGATAATGACTGAACATTAGCGTGTTCACAACGAAAAACTTTTTTTGCTCGATCAATAGCTAATTCTTCTACTATATCAGTAAATTCTTGCCCTCCATAATATCTTTTTCCAGGATATCCTTCTGAATATTTATTAGTTAAAACTGAACTATTAACTGCTAAAACTTCTGGATAAGCATAGTTTTCTGAAGGAATTAATTCAATTCCTTTAGATTGACGCTTCTCTTCTCCATAAATTGCTTCATATATCTCTAAATCACTTTTTTTAAGCAATTCCCAATTTTTGTCTTTATTCATACGCCTATAATATATCAATTTTTGGGAAAAATAAAGACCTTAAACGTTTTTGTATATATTGTTCAAGGTCTTTTATTCTAACTTATTTTTTGAATTTATTTAGAATTTCTTTAAAAACTGCTTCTTTTGAAAACTCTCCGTTAATTATGTAAATATTAGGAAATCTTTTTGCTAATTTAAAATAATTCTCTCTTACTTTGGTTAATTTCTTTTCTTCTTCAAAAAACTCAAATCTTTTGCCTCTCTTGTCTATCCTTTCAATGCATATTCTCGGATCAACATTTAAAAGAAAAGTAATATTTGGCAGAATGAACTCATTATTAAGCTCAATCAACCATTCCATGTCTAAGCTTATCCCGCCAAAAGCGCAAGTTGATAGAAAATAGCGATCTGAAATAACAAATTTTCCATTTTTCAGATTTGGAATTATTAAATTGTTAAGATGCTCTTTTCTATCCTGAACAAAAAGCTTTTGAAGTTCATCTGGCTCAATCTTTTCTTCTTTTGTTAAAACCTTTCTAATCATTCTGCCAGATTCACTATCTTCAGTCGGTTCTTTAGTTAAAACAACTGAATCTTTATTGTCTTCAAAATAATGACGCAAAAGTTCTGCCTGAGTACTTTGCCCAGA
>CAYTNU010000007.1:0-4812 GCA_964439515.1 uncultured Candidatus Saccharibacteria bacterium
CCTTTATAGTTATTCTCAATCACAACTATTTTTTTAGCCTTATTTAACAATCCTGATAAAGATTTAGGATCAATAGGGAATGGAGCGGGGACATGAATATAGTTGACCTTGTTTCCTTTTTGATTCAATTCCTTTAAAGCTTCCAAAACAGGACCTTTGACAGAACCCCAGCCAACTAACGTAATTAAAGAATTATCAGAACCAAACATTTCTGGCTTTGGCAAATCATTTAATATGTTTTTAAGTTTAGCATGACGTTTTTCCATTTGTTTTTTACGCAAATCACTGCTAAAACCATCTATTGAAAAACCATGCTCATCGTGCTCGTTTCCATTAGCAAGAAAAATACCATTTTTTTGTCCTGGGAAAGATCGTGGAGAAACGCCGTCTTTACTAAACGCATAGCGCTTATAATCTTTAATTTTAGCTAATTGTTCATTAGTAAAAATCTTGCCTCGATTAATCTTAACTTTATTTAAATTAAAATCTAAAATAGTTTTATGACTTTCTGAAACATATTTATCTAAAAGAATAAAAACAGGAACCTGATAAATATCAGCCAAGTTAAAAGCAAGGGTTGTGAAATAGAATGATTCTTCGGGATTAGCAGGGGATAGAATTATTCTGGGAAAATCCCCATAACCAACTTTAGCTAAATATTGCAAATCACCCTGTTCTGTCCACGTTGCCATTCCAGTAGATGGTCCTGGTCTTTGTGAATCGACAACAACTAAAGGAGTTTCGCTCATTGCTGATAGATTTAATCCTTCGCTCATTAAAGCAAATCCTCCTCCAGAAGTGCCAGTCATTGCTCTTGCTCCTGACCAACTTGCCCCAATAGCCATGTTTATAGCAGAAATCTCATCTTCAGGATGGACTACTATCATCTTATTTTCTTTAGCTTGTTTAGCTAAAATATGAAGGATTGAAGAAGAAGGAGTCATTGGATAGGATGAATAAAATCCACAATTAGCAGATACAGCTCCTTTTGCAACGGCTTCATTGCCTGTTGAAATGATTCTTTTGTTTGATTTAAGATTTATTTCATTCTTATATGAAAATTGTTTAATATTTAAATTTTCATTAGCATAATCCCATCCAATCTGAGCTGCTTCCTTATTATTTTGAATCAATTCCTTGCCATTCCCATTTAACCCTTTTTCTATCTCTTTTTTTAATAATTTAATATCTAGGTTTAATAAAGCCACAGAAATGCCTAAAATTAAAAAATTATATACAGAAGAATCAAGATTAACTTTATCGGTTAACTCTTTAAGAGGCAATGGAATGTATTTTATTTCCCCTTTGTTATTAGTAATCTCTTTAACCTTGTTATCGTCATAAAAAATTAAAGAATTATCAGCCATGTTTTTTTGACAATGATCCAAGGTTGATTGGCTTAATGCAAATAAAACATTTATCTTTTTTGAAATTGCTTCAACTGGCTTATCGGAAATACTAACCTGATTAGTTGCTAAGCCACCTCTCAATCTAGAAGAGAATTCAGAATAAACAAAACAAAAAAGTCCGCTAGATAAACAGACCCTACCTAAAGCCAAACCAGCTAATCGCTGGCCTTGTCCTGATTCACCCCCTATTTTCCATGTGATCTTTTTTTCTTGCTTCATATAGACCTGAAGATTAACATGAACTTGACAGAATAATCAACCCTATGATAATCTTAAATTAAGATAGACACGATAAAAAGATGGCTCGTTCTGATGAACGGGCTTTTATATAAAATTATGGATATAAAAGCATTTGCTTCAGCTATTGAACAAATTTGTGAAGAAAAAAATATTTCAAAGAAAAGAGTTTTAGAAACCATTGAAATGGCCTTAGCTGCAGCATATAAAAAAGAATACGATCGTAAAGGTCAAAATATTAAGATGAAATTTAATTTAGAAACTGGCAACATGAAAGTCTCTCAGGTTAAATTAGTAACAGACGAATCAATGCTTAGAGTAGAAACCGATAACGAAGAGACAGAAGAAGCAGAAGAAAATGAATCTAACCGTAATGCTTCGCAGAGCGATGCAGACGGTGAAGAGACGGAGAAAAAAATCAGATTCAATACAGAAAAACACATTATGATTGATGATGTTAAGCAGCCTAAAAATAAGAAGAAAGAATACAAACCAGGAGATGAAATAGAATTTCCTTTAGAGGTAGACAGAGAATTCGGAAGAATTGCAGCTCAAACCGCTAAACAAGTAATAATTCAAAGAATAAGAGAAGCTGAACGAGAGTCAGTTTATGAAGAATACAAAGAAAAGGTAGGCCAAATAGTTAGTGGAATTATTCAAAGGATAGAAGGAAATAATATCTTTTTTGATATTGGTAAAGCAACTGGGGTTCTATTCCCTGAAGAACAAATCCCACAGGAATACTATAAAATTGGACAACGCTTAAGATTATATATAACTGACGTTCAAAAAGACTCACGTGGTTCAATAATTAATCTTTCACGCGCTCATCCTAAAATGGTCAGCCAACTTTTTGCTTTAGAAGTTCCTGAGATTACATCTGGAACTGTTGAAATTAAATCTATTGCACGTGAGCCAGGTTCTCGCTCTAAAATAGCAGTTGAATCAAAAGAAGAAAGAGTTGATCCAATCGGTTCTATGATTGGACAAAAAGGAACAAGAGTTCAAGCAGTAATTAATGAACTGTCAGGAGAAAAAATTGATATTGTTGAATGGTCTGAAGATCCAATAAAATTTATAAGTGCTTCTCTCTCTCCAGCCAAGGTTCTTGATGTAAAAATAGATAATAAGAAAAAACAAGCTGAAGTAATCGTTCCTGAAGATCAGCTTTCATTGGCCATAGGAATTAAAGGACAAAATGTCCGACTATCTGCCAAACTAACTAACTGGAGAATAGATATTACGGCCAGAAAAGAAAAAGAAAAGATTGTTAAAAAGAAAACTGTTAAAAAGAAAAGTACAAAAAAGAAAATTGTAAAAAAAGAAACTAAAGAAAAAAAGATTGTTAAGAAGAAAAAAGAAGAAAAACCTGAAATAGAAGAAAAAACAAAAACAAAAAAGATTATAAAAAAGAAAAAAGTAGTTAAGAAAATAAAAAAAGAAATTAAGGACTAATTGACAAGTCCTTTTTTCTTTGTTAGAATAGATAAGTTAATTAATTTACTTATCATATAAATTCACGTTAGTTATTCTCTACACAAATGCTATTAATAAATAAAATTGAAGAATTCAGAACTAAACTTGATTGTATTATTCAGATAATGCTAATGAAATTTGATATGAAATCAATTCATGGACAATTTAATTGTTTTTATTGGAACTATTGTCGTAACTTTAATAATCGGCTCGATCTTGGGCTATTATACACGACGCACAATTGCTAAAAAGCAATCTGGAACTATTGAAGCAAAATTAAATAAACTAATTAGCGACGCTAAAAACGAAGCTAAAGAAACCCTAATTAAGGCCAAAGAAAAAGCCAATGGGATTCTTGATGATATTAAAAATCAAGAAAGAGAAAGACAAGTTCAATTAAACAAAAAAGAAGAAAGACTGGTTAATAAAGAACAAAGCTTAGAACAGAAGAATACTCAATTAGAACAAGATTATTCTGATCTTAAGACTAAAGCTCAAAAAGTTAAAAAAATCAAAGAACAATTAACTGAACTTCAAGAAGAACAAATAAAAAAATTAGAAACAATAGCTAAATTATCACAAGAACAAGCAAAAGAAGAACTATTAGAAAAAGCAGAAGAAGAACATAAACAAATTCTAATAGAAAAAATCCAAAGATTAGAACAAGAGGGGAAAGAAGATTTAAATAAAAAAGCTCAACGAATTCTTGCGTTAGCTATGCAACGTTATTCTGGTTCTCAAGCAAGCGAAATTACTTCAACTTCTGTTACCTTGCCTAATGACGATCTTAAAGGAAGAATTATCGGAAAAGAAGGTCGTAATATTAAAACCCTAGAAAAATTAACAGGAGTAGAGATTTTAGTTGACGATACACCAGGCGCAATTGTTATTTCTGGCTTTGATCCTATTCGCAGACAAATAGCTAAAATAGCATTAGAAAAACTAATGGTTGATGGACGAATACAGCCAGCAAGAATTGAAGAAATGGTAGAAAAAGCTAATAAAGAAATTACAGAGAAGATCCAAGAAGCAGGAGAAGCCACTGTTTATGATGTTGGAATAGTCGGTCTTAATCCTCAATTAATCAAACTATTGGGCAGACTTCGTTTTAGAACAAGTTATGGCCAAAATGTTTTACTTCATTCAGTTGAAGTAGCTCATTTAGCTGGAGCAATCGCAGCAGAATTAGGTGCTGATGTAGATATATCTAAAAAAGCTGGATTACTTCATGACATTGGGAAAGCAGTTGATCATGAAATTCAAGGATCACATGTAGAAATAGGTAGAAAAATTCTTAAAAAATTTGATATTGATGAGAAGGTAATTGAAGCAATGCAGTCTCATCATGAAGAATATCCTTTCACCACGATAGAATCTATTATTGTCCAAGTAGCTGATACTCTTTCGGGAGCTAGGCCTGGAGCTAGAAAAGACACTTTAGAAGCATATCTTAAAAGATTAGAAGAATTAGAAAATATTGCTAATTCTTTTAATGGAATAGAAAAAGCTTATGCTATCCAAGCAGGTCGTGAAATACGTGTTTTTGTTAAACCAGAAGAAATAGATGATCTAGAAGCACATAAATTAGCAAAAAACATTGCTGATCAAATTCATCAAGAGTTAAGATACCCTGGAGAGATTAAGGTTAGTGTCATTAGAGAAACTAGAGTAATAGAATACGCAAGATAAC
>CAYTNU010000007.1:4912-15404 GCA_964439515.1 uncultured Candidatus Saccharibacteria bacterium
TATGAATATACTTTTCTTTGGCGATGTTGTTGGAGAACCAGGTCGCCATGCAATCAAAAAAATTCTGCCTGAATGGCAAAAGAAATATGAACTTGACTTCGTTATCGCTAATGGAGATAATTTAGCGCATGGAAAAGGAGTAACCAAAAGAAGTTTAGATGAGTTATTAGAATCGGGAGTAGACTTAGTCACTTCTGGCGATCACACTTGGAGCAAAAAAGAAGTTATCTCTATTTTAGAAGATAAAAAAGTTCCATTAATACGACCAGCTAATTTTTCAGAGAGATCCCCAGGAAGAGGATATTGGACAACACAATTAAGAACTAAGAAAATAATGGTAATTAATTTAATTGGTCGTGTTTTTATGAAACAACAATGCAACAATCCATTTGAGGTAATAAACGAAATATTAGACAAAGAAGATGCTGATATAATCATTGTTGATTTTCATGCTGAAGCTACTGCTGAAAAAGTTTGCATGGGATGGCATTTAGATGGTAGAGTTTCTGCTGTATTAGGAACACATACTCATATTCCTACGGCTGATGCACAAATTCTATCCAATGGCACTGCATACATTTCTGATGTTGGTATGGTTGGACCAAAGAATTCAAGCTTAGGAGCTGATAAAGATTTAACATTAGAAAGTTTTATTAAAGAAATGCCTTTTAATTATGAAATTGCTGACGGACCTGTTAAAATTAATGCTGTCTTAATAGAAACAGAAAAAGGAAAAAAATCAAAAAAAATAAAATTATTAGAAGAAATAGTTGATTTTTAATAAAACACTTGCTAATATTAAGCAATATAGCTAAGATATAGCTACAAAGGTCGAGGTATATAATTAATAAATAATTTACTAATAATATTATGACTAAGACTTTATCTAAGTCAGACTTAATTGAATCATTAATTAAGTACTGTGATTCTAAAAAAAAGGCTGATGAATGTTTAAACGGAGTAATTGATACAATCACCAGTTCATTATCTAAGGGTGATAAAATCACTATTACTGGTTTTGGAACTTTCAGCACTTCTAAAAGAGCAGCTCGAATGGGAGTTAACCCACGAACTGGAGAAAAAATTAAAATTAAGGCAACAACAGTTCCTAAGTTTAAAGCTGGCAAATCTCTTAAAGACGCTGTTAAGTAAGGTTAATATTGCTTTCGAAGGTATAATAAAAGAGCGAAACTTGTTTCGCTCTTTTATATTTGAGCGGGTAGAGGGAGTCGAACCCTCATCAGCAGATTGGAAATCTGCGGTAATAGCCATTATACGATACCCGCTTACTGGTCGGAGTGACTGGATTCGAACCAGCGATCTCCTCGTCCCAAACGAGGCGCCTTAAGCCAACTAGGCCACACTCCGATATTATTATAAAGATTACATCGTTATTAACGTTAAGTCAATTACAATTAATTAATTTTTATGATATACTTAAATCAAATTATGAATAAGAAAAAAATCTATCAAAGATTAAATCCATTTTCACAATGCCAAAAATATAATATAGATATTTGGCAATGCCCTAGTTTTCTATTCCCTCTGTCTGGATTAATAACCATTGTCGCTATGATAAGCACATATTTTATAGCCGTTGAATACGCAAGTCCAGAAATAGTTGCCTTAATTGTAATTGGCGTAGCAACATTATTAATCATTATAGATTACTTTATCACCAAAGGGTTTGAAAATTTAGCTCAAACAAATCAATTAAAATCAGAATTTGTTAATATTACATCTCATCAATTACGCACTCCATTGACAGGTATAAAATGGACAATTGATTTAATGCGTAAATCCAAGGATATAACTTGTGAAGAATTATTAGAAAGATTAGATGATATTGAAGAGAGTAATCAACGAATGATTAAATTAGTTAACGATTTACTTCATGTAGCGAAGATTGAACAAGGAGGCTTAAATTCAAAACCAGAAGATATATCTTTAGACAAGATAATCAATGATTTAATAAAAGAATATAAACCATTAGCTGATGCAAGTAATATAAAAATTATTTTAGAAATAGAATCAAATATTCCTTCAATTAAAATTGATTTTCAAGGAGTTAGCATGTTGCTTCATAATTTAATAGACAATGCGATTAAATATACAAAAAAAGAAGGCCTAGTTAAAATCAGATTAACTAAAAAAAGAAAATCAATCAGATGTGAGATTGAAGACAATGGAGTTGGCATACCAGAAATAGATAAAAAAAATATTTTTGAAAAATTCTTCCGTAGTCAAAATATTATGAAATATCAAACCATAGGAAGCGGACTAGGGTTATTCATTGCTAAATCAGTAATTGAAATATCAAATGGAAAAATAGGATTTTGGAGTAGAGAAAACAAAGGTACAACCTTTTGGTTTGAATTACCAATTAACTAATGGACGGTAAGTAGCATTTATTGTCTTAAAAAAAAATATGAAAAAAATTCTTCTTATAGAAGATGAACCAACCTTACAAAAAGCAATTGGCAGATATTTAGAACAAGAAGGCTATGAAATTGAAAATGCCCTTGATGGAGATATTGGGGTAGAAATAGCCAAGAGAAATAAACCAGATTTAATTCTTTTAGATATAATCCTTCCTAAAAAAGATGGATTTGAAGTACTTAAAGAATTAAAAGAAGATGAAACAACTAAAAATATTCCTGTAATTATTCTAACCAATTTAGAAGGAGGCTCTGATGTAGAAAAAGCTCTTTCTTTAGGAGCAACTACATATTTAGTTAAAGCTAACTATAGACTAGAAGAAATATCTAAAAAAATAAAAGAAACGTTGAATCAGTAATCAAAACACATCATGAAAGTGGAGGACTCACAATTAAAAGCTTTTATTCTTGATGCTGGATTAACAACCAAAGACAAACTGGATAAAGCAGAAAAAAAAGCCAAAAAAATCAAAGAAAAATTGACTGATGTTTTGGTTAAAGAAAAAATTATTACTAAAGAACAAATTATTAAATTAGAAGCATATATTCTTGGCATTCCTTTTGTTAGCTTAGAAAAAGAAACAATTTCAAAAGAAATTCTTCAAATTATTCCTGAACCAATTGCACGCAGACATAATATTATTGCTTTTCGCAAGAAAGATAAAGAACTAGAAGTTGCCATGCTTGATCCAGAAGATCTTCAAACAATAGAGTTTATAAAGAAAAAATCAGACCTTAAAATATTACCACGACTAACAAGTCCAGCTAGTATTAAAAATGCTTTAAAGCAATACCAAAAAAGCTTAGAAGCCGAATTTGGAGATCTGATTGAAAAGAAAGAAGAGAAGCTTAAGATTATATCAGAAAAGAAAGAAGGAGAGAAAAAAGAAGATTTGAAAAAGACAGCTGATCAAATGCCAATTATTAAGATTGTTGATACTTTATTAAAACACGCCATTTTACAACAAGTCTCAGATATTCATATTGAACCAACTGAAAAAGAGGTAATAATTCGCTATCGCTTAGATGGAATTCTACATGACGCAATGATATTACCTAAAAACGTCAGCTCTGGAATCATTGCTCGAATTAAGGTTCTCTCCAGTTTAAAATTAGACGAGCATCGCCTACCTCAAGATGGTCGTTTTAAAATTGAAACCAAAGATTACAAAATTTCTTTTAGAGTTTCTGTTCTCCCTGTCTATGATGGAGAAAAAATTGTTATGCGTCTTTTACCAGAAGATGCCAAGGGACTAACCTTAGAAAAATTGGGATTAAGAGGTGAAGCGTTAGAAGATATTCACCAAGCAATTAAAAGGCCTAATGGAATGATTTTGGTTACCGGACCAACTGGATCAGGGAAAACCACTACGCTTTACACAGCAATGGACATACTTAATGAGTCAGGCGTTAATATTGCCACGATTGAAGATCCGATTGAATATAGGATGCCTAGAATCAATCAGACTCAAGTTAAAGCTCAAATAGGCCTAACATTTGCTAGCGGATTGCGCTCTCTAGTACGACAAGACCCAGATATTATTATGGTTGGAGAGATAAGAGACAACGAAACAGCTAGTTTAGCAATTAACGCAGCACTAACTGGACACTTAGTTCTTTCCACCCTACATACAAATAGCGCAGCAGGGTCTTTCCCTAGATTAATTGATATGGATACAGAACCATTCCTTATCTCTTCAACTATTAATGTGATCATTGCTCAAAGATTAGTTCGTAAACTATATTCTGATTCTAAAAATAAATACAAATTAAACCCAGCTGAAATAGAAACTTTAAAAAAAGAGGTTGATTTAGATAAAGTACTAAGAATACTTAAGCAAGAAAAAATCATCAAACCAAAAGATGATTGGTCAATGATAGAATTTTATCGTCCAGGAAAATCAGAAGAATGTCCTGATGGATATAAAGGACGAATAGGTATTTATGAAGTACTTAAATTAAGTGAAAAAATTAAACAATTAGTTGTTAAAGAAGCAACAGCAGACCAAATTCAAAAGCAAGCCATAGAAGAAGGAATGCTAACAATGGTAGAAGATGGTTTCATTAAAGCAGTTCAAGGAACGACTAGTATTGAAGAAATATTAAGAGTTGCAAAAGAATAATGTCTAATTTTATATATACAGCCAAAACAAAAGAGGGAGAGACCAAAACTGGACACATGATAGCAACAAATCAACATGATCTATTTGCTATTTTACGATCTCAAAATTTGGTTTTAATTTCAGCCGAAATGGCTGGAAGAGATGATAATAAAAACGATAAGAATAAATTACTTATCTTTTTTAAGGACTTATCAAAAAAATGGGGAGGAGTTTCTTTAGTAGAAAAAATGATTTTTAGTCGACACTTAGCAGTAATGATTGACGCTGGTCTTTCTATTAATAAGTCTCTTAAAATCTTAGCTGAACAAAACAAAAATCCTAGATTTAAAAAAATAATTAATCAAGTTGAAGAAAATGTAAGACAAGGAAAATCATTTAGCGATTCTCTAGCCATGCACCCAAAGGTTTTTAATGGCATCTATGTAAATATGGTTAAAGTAGGAGAAACAGGAGGAAACCTTAACGAAGTTCTTAAATTATTAGCAGAACAAATGAAAAAAGACCATGATTTAATTAGCAGAGTTAGAGGAGCAATGATTTATCCGTCTGTAATTATTACTGCTATGTTAGGGATTGGAATATTAATGATGATTATGGTAGTACCAAAATTAACTGATATTTTTACTGAAATGGAGATGGATCTGCCATTGAGCACTAGAGCTATTATTGGTGTAAGTAACTTCCTTGAAACCAACTATATCTGGAGTATGATTATTCTCATATTTTTTATTGTATTAATAAGATTAGTTATTAAAATAAAAGAAGTTCGAAAAACACTACATAAAGTATATCTTTATTTACCAATTTTTGGTTCTTTGATTAGGAAAATAAACTCGGCTCGCTTTTCTAGAATTATTAGTTCATTGATAAAAAGCGGAGTTCCAATTGTTGAATCTTTAGGAATAGTAGCAGGTACATTAAACAATGTTCAGTTTAAACAAGCGTTAATCAATTCTGCTAAAGAAGTTCAAAAAGGAAAAGAATTAAGCAAGGCATTGGGTGAATATGAATCCCTTTATACTCCAATGGTTATTCAAATGATTGGAGTGGGGGAAAAAACAGGTAATTTATCTGAAATTATGGAAACTTTAGCTGATTTTTATGAAGAGGAAATTGACAATGCAACTAAAAATCTATCATCAATAATTGAACCCCTTATTATGCTTGTTATTGGTGGAGCAGTTGGATTTTTTGCTGTTTCAATGATCCAACCAATGTATTCAATGATGGAAGGGATATAAACATGACAAAACAAAATGGATTTACTTTAATAGAAATATTAATTATTATTTCTATCATTATTTTAATAGTAGCCATAACAAATATTAGTTATAGATATTTTGAGAGAAATACTGAATTAACAATAACTGCTCAAAAAATAGTTTCCATTATTAAATTAGCTCAAAACAAGACAATGTCATCTGAAGGAGATTCTCAATATGGAGTACATTTTGAAAATGACAAGTATATTCTATTCAAAGGCGATACATATCAAGAAGGAACAGCTGATAATATAGAGAATACAGTGCCTAGTCGTTTAGAAATTAATAATATTGATTTAGAAGGAGAAGAAAGTGATATTATTTTTCAACGAATCAATGGAAGAACCGAACAAGATGGAACAATTGATTTAATTATTTCTTCTGAAGCAAGCAATCCAGAGACTATTAATATCCATCCTTCTGGTCAAATTGAATTAGCATCATTATTAAGCGAATGCTGTAATACTAATTATTTAACTGACAATAGACATGTACATTTTGATCTTGGCTGGAGTATGCAGAATGCCATTACATTAACTTTCTATTCCTCTGAAATTCCTGAAGCAACTGTCAATGTCAATATGTTTGAATATTTTAATATTGATAAAACAGAATTTGATTGGAATGGAGTAATTGATATTAATGGACAAAGCCAAACAATAAAAATTCATACTCATTTTTTAGACGAGTTTAATACGGTCCTTTGTATTCATAGAGATGGAAGCTTAAATAATAAACCACTTCAAATATTAATAGACAACAAAGATATCGCATCCTATACTGCAGAAGGAGAAGTGTCTATTGGATTTTTAGGAGGGACAATGGAAATACAATGAAAAAAAACCATAAATCACAGAAAGGAATTAGTGTTATTGAAGTAATTGTTGCTCTCAGTATTATTTTTGTTTCCTTTTTTAGTTTTTTAGCATTAGCTCAATATAGTTTGAAATTTCAAGATCAAAGCGAGTCAAAATTAGAGGCCATTAATATAGCAGCAGAAACAATTGAAGCAACACGCTCTGTTAGAAACGAAGATTGGAATAATTTTTCTTCTTTGTCTTTAGATATTCCATACTATCCAGTAATTTCAAGCAATAAATGGACCCTATCATCAACTGACCCTGGTTCTATTAACGGAGTATATGATAGGTGGGTTATTATAGAGAAAGTTTATCGTGATGCCAATGATAATATTAGCTCTTCTGGAACAGAAGACAACCAAACCAAAAAAATAACTGCTTTTGTTGAATGGAACGACAGAGGCAAAATAAAACAAATTGATTTAATCACTTATTTAACAAACTGGAATGAATAATAAAAATAAAGGATTTACTTTAATTGAATTATTAATTTATATCGCCACTTTTTCTTTTGTGTTGGTTTTCCTTATTTCATTTGTCTTAAATTTAATAGGTGTTCAAGCAAAGATAAAAATCAATAAAGAAGTTTTAGAAAACAATCAAAGAGCAATGGAAACAATGCTTTCATATATTAAAGAAAGCCAAGATATTTACACATCAACAAGCTACTTTGACAACCATCCTGGACAGCTAAGCTTAGAAACAAGAAGAAATACACCAGAGGGAGAAGAAGTAACTTATCTTGATTTTTATTTAGACGAAAATGAAAGAATTTGTTTTAAAGAAGAAGGATCAGATGCAATTGCTTTAACTTCAGAAAAAGTAAGAATAAATAATATGATTTTTAATTATTTAATTGATAGTAATAATAATAAATCTATTAGAATTGAATTATCAGCTGTTTATAGAAATTCTAGTAATAAAATTGATTACCAAGCAACGTCTACTCTAATTTCTACAGCTAATTTACGCAATGATTAAAACTATAAAAAACAATCAAGAAAAAGGTGCTGCCTTAATGATAGGTATAATTATTATACTAACATCAAGCCTGTTTATTGGGTCTGGATTAAGTTTTTTAACATTGAGTAGCATAGCTAATACTCAATCTAAAATAAAATCCATTAAAAGCCAATACATATCCGAAGCAGGAATTGAAGATGTTCTATTGCGTCTTAAAAATGGAATGCAAGTTTCAAGTCCTGTAACATTAACATCTGGAGATGATTCAGCTACCATAGAAATATCAGATTCAATCGGAGGATCACAAACAATTACATCTTCGGGCAATAGTGATAATAGAATCAGAAAATTAGCCGTTACCTATAGCATTACAGCTGATGAAGTAGATTTCTTTTATGGCGCTCAAGTTGGAGAAGGAGGAGTTCTTATGGGGAATAATAGCAGAATCGAAGGAAATGTATTTTCTAATGGAAATATTAGCGGAGGTGGAGAGATAACGGATACAGTCACAGTGGCAACAAATGGAAATAGAATTGAAGACATAGAAGTAGGCGGAGATGCCTATGCTTATTCTTATAGCAATGCCGATATTGAAGGAACGCTTCATTATGTTTCTGGAGGAACTGTTGAAAATTGTGACTATAATAATATAGAAATTTTAGATGAAGAGATTCAAACAGAACCCATGCCAATTTCTGAAGAACAAATAAATGAATGGAAAAACGATGCAACAATTGGAGGAATTATTTCTGGAGATTATACAATTAATGAATCAGAATCTCTTGGACCAATAAAAATAACTGGTAATTTAAATATTGGGGATAAAGCATCTTTGAATATGACAGGCATTGTTTATGTGCAAGGAAATATAACTATGGACAATAGTACAAAAATTCAATTAGATAGCGAATTTGGTTCATTAAGTGGGATAATTATTAGTGATGGCAAAATTCAGATTAATAATAATGCTAATACCGAAGGATCTGGTGAACAAGGAAGTTTTTTAATGATGCTTTCTACTAATAGCTCTATAGATTTAAGCGATCCAGCTATTGATTTATATAACAATGCTGAAGGAGCTATTTTTTACGCATCAAATGGAGTAATTTATTTACATAATAATATGAATATACGCGAAGCAACAGGATATAAACTAGTTCTAGCTAATAATGCAATAATAAGCTATGATATTGGTTTAGAAAATATTAATTTTAGTAGCGGGCCTGGAGGGGGTTGGAGCGTAAGCGACTGGAGAGAAATAGAATAATGGATATACTTTTATCTCTTAACCCAAAACAAAAAGAATCGGTCACCGTTATGAGGGGGCCTGTTTTAGTTATTGCTGGTCCTGGAAGCGGAAAAACACGCTGCTTAACACATAGAATAGCTTATTTAATCAGTCAAAATATTCTTCCTAATAATATTCTAGCAGTTACTTTTACAAACAAGGCAGCACAAGAGATGAGAGAGAGAGTTAATGAATTAATAAAATTTAAACCATATGACTCATTACCGAATATTGGAACATTCCATTCTATTTGCTTACAAATTCTTCGTCATCATATAGACAAACTTGGTTATAAAAGAAATTTTGTTATTTACGATAGTAATGATCAAATTTCTTTAATTAAACAAACGTTTAAAAATCTTCAAATTAATCTTGAACAATTTAAACCAGAAATTGTACAAAAAACCATCTCACAAGCTAAAGACGAGATGATTACTTGGCAAAATTATCAAGAACAAGCCAAAGAATATTTTCCTAAAACCGTTTCTAAAATTTATCAAGCATATCAAGAGTCTCTTAAAAAAGCTAATGCATTGGATTTTGATGATTTAATTATGCTAACGGTTCAGCTTTTTGAAAATAATCCAAATATTTTAGAAAAATATCAAAATCAATGGCAATATATATTAATTGACGAAGCTCATGATACTAATTCAAGTCAATATGCTTTAACTAATCTTTTAGCTAAAAAAAATCAAAATATTTGGCTTATAGCAGACCCCGATCAAAATATATATTCATGGAGAGGAGCTGACTTTAGAAACGTTCTTAATTTTGAAAAAGACTATCCTAAAACAAAAGTAATCTTATTAGAACAAAATTATCGTTCTACTAAAAATATCATAGAAGCAAGCCATAGTATTATCACTAAAAATATTGAAAGAAAAGATAAAACGCTTTGGACTAATAATTCAGATGGCTCTTTAATCAATGTTATAGAAACAAGCAATCAAGAAAGCGAAGGAAACTTTATAATAGAAGAAATCCAAGAATTAGTTCGTCAAGGATATAATTTAAATGACTTTACGGTTCTTTATAGAGCTAATGCTCAATCGAGGGCAATAGAAGAAGCATTTATTAAGGCAAATTTTCCATACAAAATTATTGGCACAGTTAGATTTTACGATCGTAAAGAAATTAAAGATATTCTTGCTTATTTAAAATTAATTATTAGTCCCAATGATTTGGTCAGCATGCAAAGAATTATTAACACCCCACCCCGACGCCTTCCTAAGTTTGCTAAAAATATTCAAGAGATTTCTTTCTTAAATGAATATCCCCCACATCTTAAGTTCTTTAATGATTTAATTAATAACTTTCGTGAAGTTAATAAAAAAAAGAAATTAACTGAATTAATTAATTTCGTTATTAAAAAAACTGATTATGAAAATTATACTAGAGACGGAAGCGAACAAGGGGAATATCGCTGGGAAAACATTAAAGAACTTTTTACGGTAGCTATAAAATACGATGAATTAGATCCTTCTGTGGGATTAGAAAAATTCTTAGAAGAAATATCCCTATTAAGCAGTCCTGATGAAATAGAAACTAAAAAAAA
>CAYTNU010000007.1:15504-30175 GCA_964439515.1 uncultured Candidatus Saccharibacteria bacterium
TCTTAGAAGAAATATCCCTATTAAGCAGTCCTGATGAAATAGAAACTAAAAAAAATTTAGTTAATTTAATGACCATGCACTGCGCCAAAGGATTAGAATTCCCAGTTGTTTTTATAGTCGGATGCGAAGAAGGAATATTCCCTCACTCTAGAAGTTCTTTTAATCCAGATCAAATGGAAGAAGAACGTCGTCTCTGTTATGTTGGGATTACACGAGCTAAAGAAAAAGCATATTTAACATTTACTCGTCAACGAAAACTCTGGGGTCAGACTATGGTCAATCCGCCATCTCGTTTTATAAGCGATATCCCAGACCATTTAATTGAATACCGTGAATATTACTAATCTCAAAAAACTACTCAAAGAACACAACATTGAACCTAATAAACGATTAGGGCAGAATTTTTTAATTGATAATAATATTGTAGAAAAACTTATTAAAAATGCTGATATTTCCAAAGACGATACCATCTTAGAAATTGGTTCTGGACTAGGAACGCTAACAAAAGAAATAGCTAAGCAAGCTAAAAAAGTCATTACGATTGAAAAAGATAAAAAATTAATTGAAATTTTAAAAGAAGTATTAAGGGATTATGAAAATATAGAGATTATTAATGAAGATATTTTAAAATATAAATTAGATTTAAAAAATTATAAAATTATTGCTAATATTCCATATTATCTCACTTCTCATTTAATAAGAATGTTTTTAGAATCAAATAATCCACCACAAGAAATGATTCTTTTAATGCAAAAAGAAGTTGCCCAAAGAATATGCACCAAGCCTCCAAGAATGAATCTCTTGTCTGTCTCGGTTAATTTTTACGCTAATCCAAAAATCATTTCATATATTTCTAAAAATTGTTTCTGGCCTCTGCCAAAAGTTGATTCAGCTATTATTAAAATTAATAATATAAAAAAACCAGAAAAAATAGATGAAAAAAAATTCTTTCAAATAGTTAAAGCTGGTTTTTCTTCGCCACGCAAACAGCTAGCTAATAATCTCCAAAATATAAACATTCCAAGAGAACAAACGAAAAAAGCTCTGACTCAATGTGGATTACCACACCAAGCCAGAGCTCAAGAGCTTTCAGTCGACGATTGGATATTACTTTTTCATCTTATAAAATGAAGTAATATGCCAGACATCTTCGTCAACTTGATTGTACCATCCTTTTTTGCCTGAGATTACAATTGACTCGACGATAGTGCCGATCAATTGCTGGCCATTGTACACCTGCCCAGTAATTATAACTTTCCGGGCTAAATGTTCTCGCCTAAAGCGAAATTGTTTTGATTCTCCTGACACAAGAATGATTGGACTATCTTGATCAGTAATTCTGATCGTTACCTTATAAGATAGCCCATTTATTATCTTCAAAACAAACAAATGACTCGGCAAGGGTTGGTTAGGGTTAAGAGTTTTTTCTCCTGCACTTGCGGATGACAAATCAATAACCAGTGGTTGCTGAGTTGCACATCCGAACACAAGGAAAAGGAAAAGAAAAAGAAATAATATTTTTTTCACTTGGCGCCTCCTTATAACCCCAATGCGTCTTTTAGCGCATTTCCAGGATAATAGGTTCTGTGAATTTTAAATCGTCGTTCTTGATACGGTTTTGTTCTCTTTAGCTTAATGACCTGATCAGCATATATCCTTCTACCAGAAGAAACATAATACTCATTCAAGCCGTTCCCGGTCGTGGAAAAATGTTTCGTTTCTACCTCAACAATCCAACCGCGAAAATTACCATGAATCGCGAGTAATGTGTAGTCTCCCGGAGAAGATAGTATCATTGGAGCTACAATCGCTGTTGACATCACTCCGTTCCTATACGGCCGAGATACTGGCGGGTTTATACAAAACTCCTTTAGCGGTTTAGAGCTAAACGCTATAGCCCCTTTTGGACCTGCTATTATCAAATCGTCTTGAGAATAGGACCCTTCAAAGAGCCAACATTTAACCCACACTCCCGGGCTTCTGTTGATTGGGAGAACAAGACCAGCTTGAGGAGAGGGAATAGATACAAATGTATTACCCTCTGGATTCCCCCAAATAGTGATATTAGCTATCCGTTTTATATTCACCACACATCCAGATGCCAAAATTAATACCAACAATACTATTAAAATACGTCCCATGATTTTCATGTCTACCCCTCCATATATTTCTTTTTTTATTTTATTTTTAAGTTACTTTAATGCTATAACAATACATCATATTTACATATTTGTCAATGAATCATTTTCTTTCAAGTCTGTGGAAAAGAATACTTGGGGAATAAGTAAAAATATTGTATAATATCTATATAAAACTATTAAAAATGAAACTACAAAAATCTTCCAAAAAAATAAGTATTGTTGTAGTAATTTTGATATTGTCAGCCGGTGTAATTATCGGTGGATATTTAGTTTTGCAAAGTAAAATTACCAAAGCTAATCTTCTTGAACAAATAACCCAAAACTTAAAAGATCAAGAAATAATTGATGACCTAGATCATGATGGCTTAACTGGTTGGGAAGAAAATATTCATGGAACTGATCCAGAAAATTCCGATACTGATGGCGATGGTTATTTAGATGGAGAAGAAGTAGCAGCTGGATATGATCCAACGAAACCAGCCCCTAATGATAAATTAAATATAGATTCAACTAATTCTCAATTATTAAGACCGGAACCAGGCAATTTAACTCAATTACTTGGATATATTTTAAGTGGACAATTAAAAAATAATGAAATGCCATTTTTATCTAATGTACAAGATGTTGACTCTTTAGAGCCAGCTATGACTGAAGCTATAGATGAAAAAGTTATGGAAGCTATTCAAAAAGCATCAACTAGTTTTTTATATGAATTTATTCCCGACTTTGATGAAAGTGAATTTAAAATTATTAATGACAATAGCTATCAAGCTGTTCAAAATTATAGAGAACAAATTTATAAAACAATTGGTCCAATTAATTCATGTCAAGATATTAACAATCTTAAAGATGATACAAAAATTGTTACTGATGCTATTGCAAGTAAAAATTTTGAGCAAATTAACTGTTTATCTTCTTCTTATTTGCAAGGATATAAAGCCATTAAAGAATTGACTTTACCTTTAAATTGTTTAGAAATTCATAAAAAACTTTTAACAATTCTTTGGACGCTTTCTAAAAGCTATGAAGTACTTCCATCCTTTGAGCAAGACCCCCTTAAGGGGATGATTGCTTTAGAGAAATTTAAAGAAGCCAATGAAACTCTTTTTGATTTCTTAGAAGAAATGATAATTTTATTAGAAAGTTATTCTAAAAATTATTAATGAATATTTTTCAAAACAATTATTCTCAAAAATCAATCTCCTCTATTTTAATTATAGCCATAATCTGTTTAACTATTGGTCCTATTTTAGTTTTACCAAAAAAAATACAAGCAGCTCCTGTACCAGGATGCCCAGTTTCTGATTTGACATTAACATCAGTTGAAGAACTCGCTGCAGCAGAACGGGGACTAAGTGGAGTATGGGACAAAATAAAAGACGCGGTAACAGACGTACCAGCGATGATATCGGCAGGGATAAGTGCTTTTAAAGATGTATGGGAACAAGGTTGGGAATTGTTAGAATGGGCAGCTGGAGTTATGCTTAACATTTTGCTCCATCAACTCCTAGCCATGATTACAAATGACATTGTTAATTGGATTGAGAATGGAAAGACGCCAAGATTTATGTCAGAAGGAATAGGAAGCTATCTTAAAGATGCAGCTGACAATGCAACTGGTAATTTTATTGACCAATATTTAGGAGCAGGATGGCTTTGTGAAGAATTTGATTTAGACATTAAATTAGCATTACTTGATGTCCCAACATTTGAAACTCAAGCAAAATGTTCGCTTTCTGATATCGTTGATAATGTTAGTGATTTTTATGATGATTTTTCTAAAGGTGGTTGGGTTGGATGGATTGAACTTACTAAACCACAAAATAATTTTTATGGAGCATTATTATTAGCTCAAGATGAAAAAAATAGAGTTGAAGAAGAAGCAAAAATAGAAGCTGAGACAGATGCTCAAATGGGCGAAGGATTTTTAGGCATGAAAGATTGTACATGGACTGATGCATCAGGTACAACCATTGCCAAACAAGAAGATGTTAGGGGCACACCAAAATTACCAGCTGCATGCAAACCAAATGCAGAAGGAAAAACTCCTGGAGTTGTTCGTCCTTGTTCTCCAAAATGTGAAGCACTTACTCCAAGCACGGTTGTAAACAAAATGGCAAATAAATCAGTAACTAATTTCTATGACCAAATGAATTCTAAGATTGGCGCAGCTACTGCTAAAGCCGGACCATTCCAAATCTATGTTCAAGCAATTGCAAATGCCTTAATCAACAAAACAATGCAAGAAGGAATGGGTTTTTTGAAATCAACATTTGTAGATAAGCCAGAGTATGGAGATATTGGTGCTTCGTCTAGTATACCAGAAATAGCTGACTCTCAATCAATTATACAAGGAAGAGACGATTCAATTTCATTATCAGTACAACTAAGTTCTACTAAAGAACATTTAAACGATTCTTTGCTTAAAGAACAAATGAATAATTTAGCTGTTTTAAAATTAATTCCACCAGCATATTTAGATGTCATTCCTGATCTAGAGAATGTTATTGGAACATGTAGCGTCACTCCTTACAACACTTACGTTGACTGGGCTAATGCTAAAATTATTGATATCAATAACAATACAATCCCTTTATATGAACAAAAAATAAACCAAATGGAAACAGTTGATATCCCTAAAACGATTAATACAATAAATGAAATTGATATAGCCATTCTTTCAATTCAAGAATATATTAATAAATCTAATTTATGGTTAACGGTTTATGAAGAGGTTGACGGCATGGTGAATGATCCTAAGCTACAAACCGCCAATGAAGAATTAAATATAGCGAGAGACAAAGTCATTAATGATGTTCAGAAACCATTAGAAAAAATTAATATGATAACTTCTGCTACTGAAATAAGTGGATTTATTAAAGAAACACAAGATACTGTTAGTGTTATCCTCTTAACAGCGAATGATTTAGTAGAACAAAAAGGAAATCCAACCTGGCCAAATGCAGGAACCTTATATGCTGAATTAGAAGACGCCAACATTATTAGAGAAGATGCTGATGAAAAAACAGACACTTGTCAAGTATGGATCGCTCAACAATTTACTGGATTATAAATTATAAAAATGCTTCTTTCTAAAGAAAAAATTACTATAATTCTTGTTTTAATTAGCTGTTTAGTAATAGCCATATTCTCGCCTGAGTTAATAAATAAAAAAGAAATAGAAAATAATAATAAAAAAGTTGAACAAACCAAAAACGAAAATATAGATTTATTTAAAAATATTTGGAGTTTTAATCCTCAAGAAACAAACGAACAGATTCAAAACGATAATCCATTTGTTCCTAATTCTCTTGAAGAAAACAATATTACTCAAAATATAGAAAACCCTAATTCGCAAAATGCTATTATAAGCATATTGTCTATCGAAAGTGTTTTGTCTGGAATTGAAAGTTTATCATCAGATTTAAAATTAGAATTTGAAAATATACAAGAAGAACAAGTAAATTGTCCAACTTGTGCAAAAACAGAGAAACCATCAGAAATCCTTATCACACCTGATTCTACATGCGCAACAATTATTACAGTAGCAGCCGGAGGAGGAGAATGTAATTGTGGTAATCTTGGTTGCACACCGCCACCCCCTGCACCACAGTGTGTTAATCCTTGTTGTTGTGTATGTTGTGCTGCTTGTTGTAGATAAATAAATAAAAATGTCTAAATTTTTCTTAAAACATAAAAAGTTTATTCTTACTGCCTGTATGGTTGTGTTCGTCAGCTCTTTAGGTATTTTTATTTTTGAAATAAAAGAAGCTAATGCATTTTCATGGTTATTTGGCTATGACAGTATTAAAGATATGTTTATAGGGATGTTTAGCACCATACTCTATTATATTGTTTTTCGACCACTTAGCTTGGTATTAAGTATTGCAGGGTATCTTCTTGATTGGGCCTTTGGATTACAAACCTTTACTGATGTTCCCATAGTGCAAGAAGGATGGACTATTACACGCGACTTGGCTAATATGTTTTTTGTTTTAATTCTTTTAGTTATTGCTATGGCTACTATTTTAAAAGTAGAAACATATGGGATGAAGTCTCTTTTGCCCAAACTAATTGCTGTCGCGCTTTTAATAAATTTTAGTTTAGTATTTTGTGGAGTTGTTATTGATTCGTCTCAAATTTTAACTAGTTTTTTTCTTGATCCACTTACTAATAGCGGAGCGAGTATCTCTGAAAATGTAGCTAATGGACTGAATATAATGCAAATATTTGAGAAAGGAGAAGCAGAAGGGATTGATGCATTAAATGTATTAATTGGCATAATGGGTGGCATAGTTGTAATACTATTTGCTGGTTTTATTATGGCTGCTGCAGCTTTTTTCCTAATTGTTAGAGTAGTCGCTATTTGGATATTATTAGTTCTGGTCCCAATTGCGTTATTAGCAATAGTTTTACCAGCAACAAAACATTTATGGAATCAATGGGCGCAGAGTTTTATTAAATGGGTATTTTTTGCACCAGCTTTTGCCTTTTTCTTCTATTTAGCAATTCTTACAATTACAGGAGCAGATGGACAAGGTGGTTTTCTTTCGAGAATGGGAAATTCTATTGAATTAGGAGAAAATGAAGCATGGTCAAGTGCTTTCTTTTCTAGTCAAGAATTAATTCTAGAATACATATTTTTAATTTTACTATTAGCAGGTGGTCTTGTTGTAGCTCAAAAAATGAGCATTACTTTTGCAGGAGGAACAATGGACTTAGCTAAAAAAGCTAGCAAAGGTAGCGCTCGATGGATGGGTAGAAGAGCCCAAATGGCAACAGCTCCAATAGCAGGAAAACTTGGTGAAAAACTACAAAAAACACGATTTGGCAAAATGCCAGGGATAAGACAAACAATTAGACCTCTCCGAGCAATCTCTGAAAATCAACGCACCCAACTATCTGATGCAAAGAAAAAATATTCCTCATGGACCAATGAAAACATAGACGCAGAAATGAGAGCTGCTAATCCACGGAATAAAGCTGCTATGCTTGCGATTAAGGCAGAAAGAGGGCAAATTAAGGGTGGATACGCAGAAAATGAAGGAAATCTTAAAACATTTGAAAGAATGGGAGGAAATCTTGATGATGTTTTTGAAAAAAGACCTGATTTATTAGGCAAATATGAAGTAAATGCTAAAGGTACAGATCCAGTAAAAGCGGCCGACAAGCTTCGAGAAATGATTTATGGACTTACACCAACTAAAGCAGGCAAAGTTCAAGCAGAGTCTTATAGCGATCCAGGCGTTCAAAAAGTATTCAGAGATGCGATGGGAGAGAGTGGACCATTGGGAGCAACACATGTTAGCTCTATTGCCATGAACAATCCAAAAGCAAAAAAAGCAATGGATGAAAAAATTTTTAATCCATCAGGTCCACATATTAAACATATTAAAAAAGGAATCGTAGATTGGCTTAAAAATTCTCCTGGAAGTGTTCAGTTTTATGGCACAACAGAAACTCAAGCAGCTCCAAGCCCTCCACCAGCTCCGCCTAATCCTAAATAAATCATGACCCAACAAATACAAAAAAAATATGAATTATTTTCTAAATTACCTCAAGATTTACGCGAGACAATGTTTAGCGTAGAAACAGCTGATAAGATAGGGGAGGTTGCTAAAAAGAATAATTTAAATGATGATCAAACTTGGTGGTTTTCTCATACCGTAGGAATGATTCTTCTAGGAGAAACTAAAATTACTAATTTTGTTGAAACACTTCAAAAAAGATGCAAATTAGAAGAGACAAAGGCCAGACAATTGGCTCGAGACATAAATGAAATTATATTCCTGCCAGTTAAGGAAAGTTTAAAAAAAATTCACCAAATACCTGAGTGGCCAAGAGAGAACAAAGAAGAGACAGACCACCAAACAAATGAGCCGCGCCTTGAAGGCAATATTGTTGATTTGAAAGGAGAATAAACTATGCAATTTAAAGTTCCACAATTTATTGATATAGAAGATAAAATAATTGGACCATTAACATTAAAGCAGTTCATTTATTTACTTGGCGGACTTGGAATTATTGCTATATCTTGGTTCTATTTTAAATTAGGTCTTTTTATTATAATAAGCATACCTATTGCAATTTTTACTCTTGGATTAGCTTTTTATAAAATTAATGGCAGACCACTAGTCAGTATCTTGGGTTCATTGATAAAATACATAACTAAACCAAGACTATATCTATGGAAAAAATAAACGCAGCATCAATCCAAAAACATATAGAGATTAGCGAAATAAAAAACGATGTAGTAATTCTTAAAAATAAAGGACTACGCGCTATTTTAATGGCCACGAGTGTAAATTTTGCGTTAAAATCAACCGAAGAACAAGATGCTGTTATTTATCGTTATCAAGATTTTCTTAATTCAATTGATTTTCCTCTTCAAATAGTAGCTTCCTCAAGAAAGTTTGATATTCTGCCATATATTAAAACACTAAAACAAAAACAAGCAGAACAAGAAAATGAACTTTTAAAAATACAAACTTCTGAATATATTGATTTTATAAAAGGATTAACAGAAATGACAAATATCATGACTGAATCTTTTTATCTTGTTATTCCATATAATCCAATGACTGCTAAAAAGAAAGGAATTTTTAATCAAATTTTTGGAAAAAAAGAAGAAAAAGCGACAAAGGAAGAAACGTTCCAAGAATTAAAAATTAATCTTTGGCAAAGAGTTGAATTTATTGCAACTGGATTACGAAGTATGGGAATTAAGACAGCTCCATTAAATACCGAAGAATTAATTGAACTTTTTTATAAAACATATAATCCAAGCGCTAAAGAAGAACCAGAACTTCAAAAAGCTAAAGAAATGAGAAATCAATAAAATGTTAAATTTATTTAAAAAAACAAAAACAGAAACAGAAACCATTAAAAGCCCAATAAATGATTTAATTAATTTAATTGCTCCTGCTGGTTTAAAAATTAATTCAAATTATATCCAAATTGGTGAAAAATATGCACGAACTATTTTTGTATTTACTTATCCACAAAATTTAACAACTGGTTGGCTTTCTTCAATTATTACTCTTGATCAAGAAACCAATGTCGGTATGTTTATACACCCAGCTGAAACTAATACCGCTCTAAAAGATTTAACGAAAAAAACAGCTCAAGTTCAATCACAAATGTCAATGCAGGCAGAAAAAGGTAAGGTGCGAGATCCAAAATTAGAATCTGCTTTACAAAATATAGAAGATTTAAGAACCACTCTTCAGCAAGGATCAGAAAAACTTTTTAAATTAGGTCTTTATATCACTTTTTTTGCAGAAGAACCCAAACAATTAGATGAAATAGAGAATAAGGTTAGAGCCCTTTTAGAAAATCAAATGATTTATGCCAAGCCAGCTGTTTTCCAACAAGAACAAGGATTTATTTCTACAATTCCACTAGGATTGGACAGAATACTCGTTCATAACAATTTTAATACTGCGCCATTATCAACAGCATTTCCTTTTATCTCATCTGATTTAAGCGAAAACAAAGGAACTCTTTATGGTATCAATAGACATAATAATTCATTAATTCTTTTTGATCGTTTTGGATTAGAGAATGCAAATATGTGTGTATTTGCCAAGTCAGGTAGTGGGAAATCTTATGCAATTAAATTAGAAATTCTTCGTGCTTTAATGCAAGGCACAGAAGTTATTGTTATAGACCCAGAAAAAGAATATAAATATTTAGCTGAAACAGTAGGAGGAACCTTTATTGATATTTCTATTTCTTCACCGCATCATCTTAATCCTTTTGACTTACCAATACCTGCCCCAGATGAAAAACCAGCAGATGTTTTAAGAAATAATATTATTAATTTAGTTGGCTTATTAAGAATAATGCTTGGTGGACTATCCCCAGAAGAAGACGCAATAATTGATAAAGCGTTAACTGAAACTTATGCATCTAAAGATATAACACCTCAATCAGATTTTAGTAAAATAGATCCTCCTTTAATGCAAGATCTATATAATATTTTAAAAGGAATAACAGGAACTGAATCATTGGTTATAAGATTAGAAAAATTCATCTCTGGAAGCTATTCTAATTTCTTTAACCAAACAACCAATGTAGAACTAGGCAAGAAATTAGTTGTTTTTAGCATTAGAGATATGGAAAAAGAATTGAGACCTTTAGCTATGTACATTATTCTTCGATATATTTGGAATATTATTCGTGCTGAAAAAAAGAGAAGAATGATGGTAGTTGATGAAGCTTGGGTAATGATGCAAAATGAAGACGCAGCATCATTCCTTTTTGGAATTGCTAAAAGATGTCGTAAATATTATCTTGGATTAACGACTATTACACAAGACGTAGCTGATTTTATGAAATCTAAATATGGCAGACCAATTATTACTAATTCATCAATACAGCTTTTATTAAAACAATCACCAGCTGCTATTGATGTAATACAAGAAACATTTAATTTAACTGATCAAGAAAAATATATGCTTTTAGAAAGCTCTGTTGGAGAAGGAATATTTTTTGCAGGTTCTAAACATGTAGCTATTAAGATTGTTGCTTCTTATACAGAAGATCAAGTGATCACTTCTGACCCAGCTCAATTAATGGAAATTGAACAAGCTAAAAAAGACCTAGCCGAAGAAGAAGCAGAAGGAAAAACAAAAGAAGAAGGCACTGCCTATTAAAAATATGCCAGATTATTCAGCACAATTAAATCAAGAGAGAACTAAAGATAAAGAAAATAAAAAGAATAAGAAAAAAATAAAAAAAAGAAAGAAAATAACCGAACAAGCAAGTAAAATTACAGATATTGAGCTTTCCTTGGTTCTGTGTTTATGTCTTTTAAAGGATGTCTTAGACTGGTTGTTATTATTTGCCGCTGGAATTGGATTAATTCTTTCTCGTATTACTAATCTTTTTATCGCTGGTATTCTATGGCTTTGGTGCATTACCCGTCTTCATAAATTTCCCACTAAAAGGTTTGTTGGAGGATTTATTATAGAAATGATTCCCGTTATAGGCACTATTGCACCAAGCTGGACTACATTTGTCATATCTATTTGGGTAGAACAAAAAGGATATATGCCAAAATTTTTAAAAAAAATAAAAAAATAAAAAAATAAAATGAAATACTATCTATTACTATTTATAGTTTGTTCCTTATTGCTTATTAATCCAAGCTTAAATCAAGCCGCAGAACAAAGCGTAACTTTAACGTGGACAACTGATACTTATGTGCCACTAAGCTATCAAGGCAAGGCATTACCAAGCAGAGGAAGCAACATAGAAGTAGTTGCTCAATTAGATTCTCTACAACTCAATCCTGAAGAATTAAATTTTAACTGGTTTATTAATAATCATATTGAAAAAGAAGGTTCTGGAATAAATAAACAAATTTTTAAATTTACCATCAGTGAAAGTATTTCTAAAAATCATATAATAAGGGTAGAAGTAACTGATTTGGGAAATACTATGAATATCTCATCTTCTTTTGCCTTAAAAGCATATGAACCAGAAATTGTTTTATTAGCTAAAAATTCTTTATCTGAATTTTCTAATCAATATCAATTTTCAGACGATCAAGAAATAGAATTTACAGCTCAACCATATTTCTTTAATATTAAAGATATAAACGAATTAGATTATGAATGGAGTTTTGGTAAACAAATTGCAAAACAAACTGATAATAAAAATCTTAATAATTTTATCTTGAGAATAGGAGACCTAGTCAGTTCTATTAATCAAAATTTACAAGTTTTTGTGAAAAATATAAAGAATCCAATTCAAAGAACTCAAACTACAGCTAATATAATATTAATTCCATAAATCAATGAAAATAAAATTTAAAAAAATATTTATCATTTTATTATTCCTATTAATAATAGGATTTAATATCCAAATAATTGAAGCAGCATACAGCATAGAAGTATCTCTCCCCGATGGTCCTGCTTCAGGAAGTCCGGTTAATTTAGCTCAATATATTGAATATCTATATATGTTTGGATTAGGACTGGTTGGAGTATCTGCTTTATTAGCTTTAGTTATTGGTGGCTTTATGTATATGGGAGCCGAAACAGTTACAACAAAAGACCAAGCCAAAGGATATATAAATGGAGCTATTTCTGGTTTAATTTTAGGATTAGCTGCTTATTTGATCCTTTATACAATTAATCCTGATTTAATTAACTTTAGAATAACAGCTCCTCCGGTGCCAGGGACAGAAAAGACACAAAAACAAATAATTCCAACGACTCCAACGACTCCAAAATGTACTCCTGGTGATTGCCCTGCATCTTGTCAAGTTCCATGTCATAGTTCTGAATATTGGGATAGTGATATATGTACATGCATAATGCTATGATTACCTGGTCCATAAATTATCAATATAAATTTTAAAAAACAAAAAATATGCCATTAAAAAAAATACTCATAATTTTAATAGTTCTCTTAGTTGTTATTATCGGCGCATTAATTGCCTATAATATGTTGTCTAACAAAGAACCCGCAGAACCTTCTTCGTCTAATGGAACAGGTCAAATACCAAGCGCTGGACAAGCATCTGACCAAGCATCTGATTCTTCTATTCAGGGACGACTTTTAGCTATTTCTGAAGAACCTATTTTAAGCCCATCTACTGATGGTAAAAAGATTAAATATTATTCAGCTAATAATGGAAATGTCTTTGAATCTAATCTTGATGGCTCTGAATTAATTAGAGTGTCTTCAATTGTTCTTAATAATCTGATTAAAGCCATTTGGTCTCCTCAAAATGACAAAGTTATTACTATTTTTAATGAAAATGGATTAGCTAAAAAATATTTTTATGATTATAACACTAAAATTTCAACCTCATTAAGTGGAGATATGCGTTGGATTACATGGTCACCAAATCAAAATAAAATAGCTTATCAATACTATAATTCCCAAACTGGAGATAACAATATTAGTATTTCTAATCCAGATGGTTCTGATTGGACCACTGTTTTTCAAACAAGAATGAAGGACTTAATCGTTGAATGGCCTGATCCAAGTAAAATATCTATTAGAACTAAGCCAAGCGGATTAACTCAAAGCGTTGTCTATACAATCGATTTAGCAACTAATGATTTTCAAAAAATTATTGATGAAACTTATGGATTAAGTATTCTTTGGTCACCGTTAGGAAATAAAATACTTTATTCAGAAACAAATAACGAAGGTAAAGACCTTAAATTAAAAATAGCCGACTTAGAAAAGAAGACTATTAGTGAATTAAATATTATTACACTCGCAGAAAAATGTATCTGGAGTCAAGACAATAGAACAATCTTCTGTGCTGTACCTAAATCTATATCAACATCAGCAGTACTACCAGATGATTATTATAAAAGAAAAATTTCGTTTGATGATAATTTTTGGCGGATTAACTTAGAAACAGAAGAAATGACCAAAGTATTTGAAACTCAAGGATTTGGAACAGAATTCTATAACGCGAAAGAACTACTTTTAACACCTTTAGAAAATTATCTTTTATTTATTAATCAAAGAGATGGACTACTCTATAGTTTAAAGCTATAATTAGCAACGAAAGAGAAAAAGAAAAATTTATTTTTCTTTTTCAATTGAGTAAGAATTAGAAGCTATGCTTATAATCAACCAGAAAATAATAGACAGATCATTTTTCCAATATGTAGTATCAACCATACCGTGAATTAATATATATATCATCGTGCCTATTAAAATAGAACTCAAAATTTGTTTGGGTTCTATTTTTTTGAAAAAAGAAATTAATAACCAAAAAAAACCTACTAATCCAAGCAATCCAGCTTGAAGCCAAAAAGCTAGAAAAATATTATGTGGTTGTGGCACAGACCACTCGGGATAAGGGGCAAAATTAACTTGATAATCTAAATAATATTTTTGAAACATACCAGGACCAATTCCAATTAAAGCATTGTCCTTTATTATCTCCCAAGAACTTTGCCAAATGATTATACGCGATTCTAGAGAAGGATAAGAAAAATCTATAAATCCTTGAAATTTTTGAGTAGGAATTTGTAAAATAAGAATTAAAATAAACAAAGATAAGAAAATTAAAATCATTTTCTTGTCTTTCTTTTGAATTAAAAGAAAAATTAAAGCAAATAAAAATCCAACCCATGCTCCATAGGAATATGTTAAATATATGATAGAAATAAGCAATAAATAATTAATAATAAGCAATGTTTTCAATATTTTATTCTTTACAAAAGAGAATAAATATAAAGACAAAATTAAAATAGGGGACAAATACATAGCTAAATAATTAGGTGAGAGATAAAATCCTTGCAACCTCCCATCATAAGTTAAAACACCATTAAACCAGTAATAAAGAGCTATTAAAGAAACAAACAACCCTGAGAATGTTAAACTAATAATAATATTTTTAACATGCTCTTTAGTTTTAATACTATTTAAAAGAACAATAAAGAAAAGCAATGGGATAACAAACCATCCCTTCCAAATACCAGCACTAATTTCAATATCATTTGAAAACCAAGTAGAAATAGTTACTCCAAAAAAAATCATTAATACTGGAA
>CAYTNU010000008.1:0-9262 GCA_964439515.1 uncultured Candidatus Saccharibacteria bacterium
AACTGTTTTTTTCTTAGGAGTTATTTTTTTTGGCATAATTTTATTATTTTTTAAAAATTAAGATTGACTAATAAACATTTGTTTAGATAATTTATTAAATTCTGCAGTTAATTTCTTGATAGAAGATTTATTCTGTTTGTCTTCTGCTTCCTTAATAGCTAAATTTAAATAATTTAACTTATTATGAAAATACCGTTTTTTTAATTGATTAAAACAAAATTTAATTTCCTTATTAAGATCAAATTCATCTGTTAAACTCATCTGGGCTTCTATTTTAAAACTAAGTTCGTCTAAATTACTTGCTAAATCACTAGGTATTTTCTTTTTTAAATCTTTTAAATTAACCTTTTTCCCTTTGCTCTTCTTTAAAATCTTAAATATCTCTTCTAATCCAGGATCTGTAAATAAATATGAAGCTTCTTTTTTACACTCTTTAAAATTATCATTTTTCATTAAAAGCAATCCAATAACATATTCTTCTAATTCATCTGTCTTGTTTCTTGAAGATATAACTTCTATATTTTTATTTAAACTTGAAAATCCTCCTTCTAGATCAGAATCTTTTATCTTCTCCATTTCTTCAATCAAGACTGACTCTTGAACCTTTAATTTTGAAGCTGTTTTCTGCAACCAATGAGCTTGTTCTACTTTATTAGAAATTTTCTTAATCATTGGCAAAACAGATTTGCTAATCTCTTTCTTTCCTTCAACTGTTTCTGGATCATTTCTTAAAATCGCATTATTTAAATAAAACTCTATTAAATCCTGAGCTTTTTCAACAGCTTTTTCCCAAAGAGAAGGATTCTTTTGAATATATCCAGCTGGATCTTGATTATCGGGTAAACTAATTACTTTAGTATTGAAACCAAATTTAAGAGCTAAGTCAATTCCTCTTTTAGTAGCCATTTCTCCGGCCAAATCAGTATCAAATGCTATTGATAGGTTTTCTGTATAACGTTTAATTATTACTAATTGTTGATCTGTTAATGCTGTTCCAGAACTAGCTATTACATTAACGAATCCTGCTTGATGAGACATAATTACATCTGTTTGTCCTTCAACTAAAATACAAAGATTTTTTTTCTTAATTTCTAATTTAGCTTTATTTAACCCGTATATAGCTCTGCTTTTATCGTAAAGCAATGTATTGGGTATATTCATATACTTACCCATACGATCATCTGGATTATTAGGATTTTCACGACCAGTAAAACCAATTGCTACTCCATTAATATCACGAATAGGAAATATTATTCTATCACGAAATCTATCGTAATATTTATCATGAGATGTATTTTTTTCAGTTTCTATAACTAAACCAGTTTTTGAAATTTCTTGATTAGGATATCCTTGTTTATTTAAAAAATCTTTTAAAGATCTCCATTGATTAGGCGCATAACCAATTTGCCAGTCCTTAATTGTTTTTGCTTTTAAACCACGACCAATTAAGTATTTTTGCATTTCCTTTCCAGTACTACTAGCTTCCATTTGTTTTATAAAAAAACGATTAGCTAATTCACAAATTTCATAAAGTCGTGTACGTTCAGTTTTTAATTTAGGATCTATCTTTTTTAATTCTATTCCAGCTCTTTGCGCTAATATTTTTAATGCATCACCAAATTCAATCCCCTCTATCTCCATAACAAAATCAAAAATGCTTCCTCCCTTGCCACAACCAAAACATTTCCATAACTGTCTTTCGGGAGATACCATAAAAGAAGGAGATTTTTCAGAATGAAAAGGACATGTCGCCTTGTAGTTGCGCCCTGCTTTTTGTAAACGGATATAGCCACTAATCACATCAACTATATCCAATTTATTCTTAATGTCATCAACCAGGTTACTGTCCATAATTACTTAAACATAGCTTTTTCTACAATAGCCATGGTTTTATTAGCATTTTCTGTAGCTATTTTGGTTCCCTTCTCAAGAACTGATTTAATCAAACCTTTATTATTAATAATTCTTTCCCTTTTTTCTTGAAAATCAGTAAGAAATTCTGAAACTATTTTTACAAGAATATTTTTAAATTCACCCATTACTTTCTTTCCAGCCATATGCTCAGAAACTACTTTATCAATAGCAACTTTATCTTCTTCTCTTTTGGCTAGTCCTTTGGCTAAAAGAATATTGCTTTCAAGTCCTTCTGTCATTTTGCCTTCAATTGATGTAATTGCTCCTTTAATTTTTTTAGTTACACTTTTAATATCATCATTTAAGAATATTGCTCCATCAGGAATAGATTTACTCATTTTTCCTTCTCCTTTAAGAGATAAAATTTTTAGAGCTTCTATCTCATAGGGTTTTGGGATAGGAAAAATATTACCATAGCAATCATTAAACCTTCTAGCAAGCAAACGAGAAATCTCTAGGTGAGATTCTTGATCCTTCCCTACTGGAACTTGTTCTGCTCTTTGAATTAAAATATCAGCAGCCATAAGAACTGGGTATAAAAAAAGAAAAGAATTTGCAGTTTCTCCTCTCTTATTTTTAAGTTTATCTTTTAATGTGGGAACTCTTAAGAGCTCGGCAACCGTTATGTGACGAGTTAAATAACTCATTAATGTAAAAACTTGAGATTTAATTGTTGATTGAATAAAAATCACAGATTTTTCAGGATCGAGACCTAGTGCCAAATAATCGACAACAATCTCATTAATAAACTTCTGAACCACTGATGGCTCTTCGTCGGTAATTGCATGTAAGTCCGCCACAAAAACCATTGGTTCAATGCCTTTTTTTGTTAAATTAAGAATTGGCTCAACTGCGCCTAAATAATTAGCAACTGTTAAACTCCCAGTTGGCCTTATTCCTGTAAACACTTTTACTTTATATTCTTTTTTCATAGTTTTGTTATTTTAATTTACTATTATGATTACGAAGTTCGTCTAAACTAAATTCACCTAATGACCAAAAAACTCCCTGCATAAATCCAAGCCAGCGAAAAAATTTTTCTCTCTGACCTTCTTGAATAAATTTCTCCATTTTTGGCAACATTGAAAGAAGATGTTCTAAATCAACTTTTTCATTATAACTATTTTCCGCTGTTTTGCTTTTAAGCTTTTCTATTCGTTCTTTGTATTTCTGTAATAAAGATAGAAAATTTTTATCATTCATTTTTTTTATTTTATTAATATATATGAATGCGGAGAGGACAGGATTCGAACCTGCAAGTCCCAAGGGACGCTGGTTTTCCAAACCAGTGCCTTACCATTCGGCACACCTCTCCTTATATTTTAATTTTATAAATTTATTTACTCTTTCAAAATGATATTCATTATTAAATCTTACTTCTTTAGCATATCTTATAACCTCTGATTCTCTATATAAATTAACTCTATCATTATGATTAACCTTAGGATTAAAATCAATAGAAAATAATGTTTCTTTAACAAATTTTATTAATGGGAAAGACCTATTTGAAAATTGAAGACCAATATTAAAAGACTTATTACCATTAACATTATGTTTATGATAATAAACACCTCCATCTGTATCAATCAGTCCTCGTAAACAACTTTTTGAAAAATCTTTTTTCTCTTTTATCCATTTTGGAACATCAATTTGATTTTTAACTTTACTTCCTTTTTTAAGTCCTTTTGATAATAAAAATTCTATAAGCGAAACGCTGGAAACAGTTACTCCAACTACTCTTTTACAATTTACAGAACGATAATTATAAATAATAGGTTCTATTTTAAATAATTTTTTAATTAAATTAAAAACAAAAATAATATAATCTTTTCCGTTTTCTTTATGTAGAGTAATAACTACTTGATAATCATTGTTTATTCCACCATCTCCCAAAACAATACCAAAAAACTCTGCTAATTCTACACTATCTTTTGGTATTTGAATATCTTTTCTGATATTACAATTTTGATACAACTCTGGATTTAACCTTCTTTTGATTTGAGATATTTGTCCACCTTTTTTTCTCCCTTCTGGCGTTCCAGGACCACCATATTTTTTAGAAACTACTAATCCACCCTTTTTTGCTGCTTTTTTTATATTCCAAAAATTAGGTAAGGTTTTATAGGGAGGTATTTTTATCTTTCCTTTTGCTAATTTTATACATTTTGCAAAAACATTATCAGGCAATGTATATTTTCCAGATTTCCAATCTGACAAAGATCTATAATGAGCATCTAAAATATCAGCCATTTTTGACCAATTAAGTTTATAACTTTTTCTAATATTATCTAAAAAATCAATTTGATCTTTCTTTTTTAGCTTAATTCTAGACATATAATTATATTATATCACAATGATATCACTTTACAACTAAGCCAAGTCTCTTAATTCTATTTTAAAAGAACTCAATTCGTTTTTATCTAAAATAGTTCTTCTAATTTTTTCTTTAATTTCTTTACTTCATCAGGATCTAAAGGATCATTAGAATTTCTTTTTAAATCATTAATTTCTTTTTTTAATTCTTCTTTACTGATTCCATCTTTTAATGCATTCTGAAATACACCCTCTGCATAGGAACGCTCTATATCAGATAATTCTGGAATACCATGCAAAACCTTTTTAAATTCATCTCTATTTATTTTTTTACCACTTGAATAGAATAATCCCATAATTTTATAAATCCATTCCGCGGAGAGCTTTTGTCCGCTCTTCCACAGGAGGATGAGTTAAAAACATTTTTCTAGTTTTTTTACCTTTAAAAGGATTAGAAATATACATATGCGCTGTTGCCTTATTCGCTACTTTAAGTTTTGTTGTATCTTGAGAAATTTTTTCTAATGCCTTGGCTAATCCTTCTGGATAACGAGTTAATAAAGCACCATCAGCATCAGCTAAAAACTCTCTTTTACGAGAAATAGCTAATTGGATTAACAATGCAATAAAAGGAGAAAGAATTGCTAAAATTAAACCTATTAACATCATAATTGCAGCTATTTGTCCCCCTCCTTTATCGCTGTTTCTTCGTCCACCAAAAATTGTCCAACGTAAGAACCAATCAGATAACAAAGCAACTATTCCCACTAAAACCACAACGACTGTTTGTAAAAGAATGTCTCTATTGCCAATATGGCTTAATTCATGAGCAATCACGCCTTCTAATTCAGAACGATCTAATTTATTCAAAAGACCTCTTGTTATTGCTATAACTGCATGTTTAGAATCTCTTCCAGTAGCAAATGCATTAGGAGCCATTTCTTCAATAATATATATTTTTGGCAATGGCAATCCAGCTGTAATACAAAGATTTTCAACAATATGATAAAGCTCTGGGTTTTCATCATGCTTAACTTCTTTTGCCTTACTCATTGCTAAAACAATCTTATCTGAATACCAATATGAAGTAACGCTCATTAAAATACTAAAAATTACTGCGATTAACAGGATGATTGAACTATTGAATTGATAAGAAAAAACCCAACCTAATCCAATAATGAAAATTAGGAATACACTAATCAATATCCATGTTTTACGGATATTTTCATCTTTATGAGTATACAATGTAGCCATTTACTAAAAATCAACTTTAACTGGTTCTTTCGCTTCTTCTCCCTCTAATTCAAAAAAGTCATATTCCTTAAAATTAAGAGTTCCAGCAATTAAATTATTTGGGAATACTTGAATTTTTGTATTAAAGTCACGAACATTTCCATTATAAAACCTACGAGCAGCTTGAATCTTATTCTCTGTATCGCTTAATTCTCTTTGTAACTCTAAAAAATTTTCATTAGCTTTCAAATCTGGATAATTCTCAGCTACAGCGAATAAGGACTTTAAAGTTCCTGAAAGCATATTTTCTGCTTCAGCTTTTTCACTTGGATCTTGAGCTCCCATAGCAGCAGTTCTAGCTTTAGTAACCTTCTCAAAAAGTTCTCTTTCATGTTGTGCATATCCCTTAACTGCATTAACTAAATTAGGAATTAAATCATAACGTCTTTTTAATTGAACATCTATATCTGACCATGCTTCATCGGTTCTGTTTCTAAATCTGATTAATCCGTTATAAATAGCAATTAACCAAAAAACGAAAACGACTAAAACACCGATAATAATCCATAAAAATATATTCATAATTAAATCTCCTTTCTAGATATATAATACCTCCTTAACCCCAATTTTGCAACTTCATTAAAATTAAAAACAGCCCTAATAAAAATCAGGGCTGCTTTCTTTTATAAAATCAATTTTACATCATGCCTGGCATTCCGCTACCCATACCGCCACCCATTGGAGGCATTTGCATATCTCCTTTATTGTCTGGCAAATCGGTTACAACTGCTTCTGTTGTAAGCAACATAGCTGCTGCAGAAGCAGCATTTTCTAATGCTGAACGAGTTACTTTGGTAGGATCAATGATACCAGCTTCAAATAAATCCTCATATTTATTCTTAGCTGCATTATATCCATAACCACCTTTATGTTTTTTAACTTCATCAACAATAACTGCTCCGTCTTGACCAGCATTAGCAGCAATTTGTCTTAATGGCTCTTCCAATGCTCTTTTGAGAATATTGACACCAATCTTTTGTTCTCCTGGAACCTTAAGGACATCAAGTCCATTTAAGGCTCTTATCAAGGCAACTCCACCACCAGGAACAATTCCCTCGTCCGTAGCTGCTCTAGTTGCGTTTAATGCATCTTCAATTTTTGCTTGCTTATACTTCTGCTCCGCTTCAGTAGCAGCTCCAACTTTGATTACAGCAACGCCACCAGCTAATTTAGCTAAGCGTTCTTTTAATTTTTCTTTATCAAAATCAGAATCACTATTTTCTAATTCTGTTTTAATTTGATTGACACGAGCTTCAATATCTGCCTTGTTTCCTTTTCCTTCAACAATGGTCGTATTTTCTTTATCAGATATAATTTTACGAGCATGACCAAGCATTTTAACATCCATATTTTCTAATTTAAGACCTAATTCTTCAGAAATAACTTGACCACCAGTCAAAATAGCAATATCTTCTAACATTTCTTTTCTTCTATCACCAAATCCAGGAGCTTTAATGGCTAAAGCATTAAATGTTCCTCTTAATTTATTGACAACTAAAGTAGTCAAGGCATCGCCATCAACATCTTCAGCAATTAAGATAATATCTTTTTTACCACTTTTAGTTATATTTTCCAAAAGAGGAAGAATTTCTTGAATACTAGAAATCTTCTTGTCGGTAATTAATATATATGGATCTTCATATTCAGCCTGCATTTTTTCTGTATTAGTAATCATATATGGAGAAATATATCCTTTATCAAAACGCATTCCTTTAACTGTCTCTTTTGATAATCCAAAAGTTTGAGATTCTTCAACTGTGATAACTCCATTTTTGCCAACTGTTTGAATGGCCTCTGCAATTAAATCGCCGACTTCAGAATCTTCGGCTGAAATAGTAGCTACTTGAGCAATTTCTGCTTTTCCAGAAACATCTTTAGACATTTTTTTTAGAGATTCTATCACTGCCTTAACTCCTTTTTCAATGCCTTTTTTAATTGATAATGGATTAGCTCCAGCTGTAACATTCTTTAATCCTTCAGTTACAATGGCTTGAGTTAAAATTGTTGCTGTAGTGGTTCCGTCTCCAGCTAAATCATTAGTTTTTTCAGCTGCTTCTCTAGCTAAAGAAGCACCAATATTTTCAAATTTATTTTCTAATTCAATCTCCTTAGCAATAGTAACTCCATCGTTAGTGATTTCAGGAGAACCAAATCCTTTATCTAAAACAACGTTACGCCCCTTAGGTCCTAATGTTACTTTTACTGTATTTGCTAATTTATCAACACCTTTTTTAAGCTGGCGTCTAGCTTGTTCATCAAATTTAATTTGTTTTGCCATAATTTTTATTAGAATTTATTCTAAAATTGCTAAGATGTCTTCTTCTTTGGCAATTAAATATTCTTTATTATTAATTTTAATTTCACTTGGACCATATTTAGTGAATAAAACAACATCCCCCTTCTTAACTGTCATTGTTTTTTTTGAAGTACCTGGTCCAACTTCAATAACTTTACCTTGTTCAGGTTTCTCTTTGTCAGCTGTATCAGGTAAAATTATTCCTGATTTAGTTTTTTCTTCAACAGCCATTGGTTCAATCAGAACCCTGTCTGCTAATGGTTTTATCTTCATAATTTTAATAAACAAAAACTATGAACAATGAATAATAAAAGACCATGTTCATCGTCCATCGCCTCTGTTTCTTTTAACGTTTATCTTATTTTAATCCAAATCCTCTACGTTGTCAAACCCGAATCTTTTTCTACTCCTAATTCTTTGAATCCTAATTTTATAATTTTTTTATTATATCTTTCTAATATTCTCTTTTCTGGTGAATCAGGATGAAATTCTAATTGCTTATCATTAAAAATTACTCTGCCTCCAGCCTTATACGTTAATGGCTCTTTTCTTATCTTTCCCTCTTGAATCTTTTTTAAAAAATATTCTAAAACATTACCAAACCAAGTGTCAAGAATCTTTTCTCTAAATTTTCTAATAAATTTAAAAAGCTTATTAGATTCAATGGTTGTTAAATATCCTTTTTCAATAATTGGATAATTAACTAAATAATCATTAATCCATTGATTGGCTTTTTGAAATTTCTTATACAATCCTTTTTTCTCCCAGATTAATACTAAATGAGAGTATGTTTGTGCATTGTACAAACTTTGCCAAGGAATTTCCAAACTCTGGTCTGTGATATAGTGATTTAAACAAAACCTATTTTTAGTTAAATTTCCATGTCTTCGTTGTCCAATCATATGTATAAACAAAGTAGTAAAAGCCCTACAAGTCCAAATTCGGCCTGCTTTAACAATAATTAATAGATCTATATCAGATTCCTCTTTAGTGTTATTCATAGCTAAAGAACCGCTTACAACTACCATACGAATATACGGAATAATTTGTAAAAATCTAATTACCCATTTTGCTTTTTTCCATTTTTTATCAGCTATTATTTGTCTTTCAATTCTTTGTTTAACAATTTTTTGTCGCCCTTTTAAAAAATATAATCCATTTTTTTGATTAATAAACTTAGATAATTCAGAACTACTATTTAAAATATTTAAAATCTTATTTAAATCAACTTCAAAATCACCTTTTTTATTTAAATATTTAAAAATTTCCCAACTAGTTAATGGACATCCTAAGATATCATAATACGTTAAAGTGGATAGAATAGATTTTTCTAAATCATTCATATTTAATTTAATCATAAGTTATTTTTGATAAATAGAGAAGGGCGCTGATCTTTTGACCAACGCCCAAATATTAATTTTTATTCCTCTTCTTTCTTCTTTTTTG
>CAYTNU010000008.1:9362-27374 GCA_964439515.1 uncultured Candidatus Saccharibacteria bacterium
TCTTTTGACCAACGCCCAAATATTAATTTTTATTCCTCTTCTTTCTTCTTTTTTGTCAATTTTTATAAAAAACTATTTCTTCGCTTTGATCTTCAATCCTAAAGCGACTGCTTTAGCAATTCTAGTCCCAACCATTGATTCTTTGCTGTCGATAACTTCTATTTTTTTAACATCATCTAATTTAACTTTATTCTTTTTTAAAAGCTTATCAATTTCTGGAATTAAAGTTTCGCTTAAATTATAAAGACCAGCCCATTTATGACTGGCTATGTTTCTATTCCCTTTTTTTAAAACTAATTCAACCTGTTTTTTAGATAAATCAATAATTAAAATCATTTTATTTCAAATATTTTATTCCTTGTTTTTCCTCCTTTAATTAATCTGATTTTTGTTCTATCAATATTCAAATATTTTACCAAAGCACTAATTACTGCTCTATTGGCTTGTCCTTTAATCGGTTTTTCTTTAACCCAAACTTCAAAACTATCTTCTGATTTTTTAAATATTTCTTCTTTCCCTGCTTGAGGAAAAACTTTTACTTTAATTAACATTTTAATTTAATTTTTTAAAAAAGTAATTTCTTTTTTTAAAAAATAACTTAGCTCTTCTAACCACTTCTTTTTCTGCGTCTTCTGGGGTAAGTTTTCCATTCTCATGAAAAAAAGAAGCTATTCTACCATAATACATACAACTTAATGCATGAATTAATCCTGGTTTATCTTTAGTGTTCATATATGCGAATAAGAAATCATAAACTATTTTATTCCAAAGATTAGAATCAATATATCCTTCTTTGTTTTTATAAATAATCTCTAATTCTTTTCCTATAGACGGATTTACTGTTTTTTTAATAGTTGGCCAATAAAGGTTTAGATTATCTAAAAATATTTTTTTAAAAAGTTTTTCTTCTGGTTGTGAATTGGCTAAAATTGGCAGTTTTCGACCCCCAAGAACAAGAACCTTTTTTACTTCAGTTAAGTCTTTAAATTCATATATATGTTTACTTATAATTTCAAAAAAAGTGCCAATAACTTGAAAGAACATCGGTCCTAATTTAGGTGTTGATAAATTATGTTCTTTAGAGCCTAAATTTACCTGAGCTATTTTCATATTTTTTAAAATAGCTGTCATACTCATAAATACGTCTATGCCAAATTGATATGTTGTTTCTGTCCACTCTTGTTTAAGCCAAACTCTAGCCATTCTATTAGAAAAAGAAAAATCTCCGCCAATCGGTTGCCTAATATCCTGACCAAGCAGACCATAGGTCAATGGATATATTAAATGATTAGTGATGGTTGCATCTGTTTTACAACGGATATAATAAGGAGTTATAAAGTCATAACCATTTAAAATAGGATCAGCCATTTTCTTAACCCAATTACCACGAATACTTCTTAAATCAGCGTCAAAAACAATTGCTACTTTAGCATCTAGTTTTTTAACCATTAAAAAAAGATTATGAAAATTATATCCCTTACCTTTTAATCCGTTTGGAGTACTTATATACATTCTAGGAATATTAGATTCAGCTTGAAAAAATGACTCTTTTGTTCCGTCTTTTGAATTATTATCAAAATTGATTATAACAGATTTTTTATTTGGAAAATATTTTTCTAATCCTAAACTTACTTGTTCAATTACAAAACCAATTTTTTCTTCTTCATTATATGAAGGAATTCCCACTACTATTTCTGCGTTCTTAATTTTTTGCGGATTATCAATTATCATTAATATTTATTTTCTGCATTAATTCTAGCGCTATTATAATTACAATAATCACAGTCTTCATTAGCTTGAGGAATTTTATCGTCCATCAAACATTGATGAGCTTTAACAATTGTATCATCTATCCATGAATCATTACCTTCATAGGGCAATACCTGAACATCAAATTCTAATTTTTTATCAAAAGCTTCTTTATCTTTTATCCCATTAGCATAAACAAAATATCCTATATTAGAAACTTTGAAATCATTTTTTCTAAAAAGCCATTGATAAATTTCCATTTGTCTTTTATATCCTATTTGCCAATCAGCGTCTAGATTTATATCTCCATCTTTAGAAGTGGATTTATAATCAACAATGATTAATTCTTTATCTGGATTAATCCAAATATCATCAATCGCTCCAAAAATTAATAAATTTGTTGGTTTATGTAAATATTGTATTCCAGTAAAATTATTACGCCATTCATCCATCTTCTCATGTTTAAAAGGAATTGCGTCAATCTTATAGTGTTCCATCATTGGATGCGCTTCTCCTTTACTTCTGTGAATATCAAATTCTTTCTTAAGCAAAGCATCAACTGCTGAATTAAGAGTATAGGGAAACATAGGGGGCCTACCAACTCCTAATCTACGATCTAAATAAAAACAACGAGGACAATTTAAAAATAAGTCGATTTTAGAACGACTTAACTTAAAAATTCCCTCGTCATCAGGTCTAAAAAGACCATAAGTTCTTTTCGCGTTATAATAATCTGACATTAATTTGATTTTTTAGGAATAACAATAACGGCCAAGAAATACGCTGCTAATCCCGGTACAAAAGCAGTAAAAACCCAAACAAAAATCCAGACTAATCTTAGAAGGACTGGATCAACATTAAAATGTTCTCCTAATCCTCCAAATACTCCAGCAACTACTTTGTTATTATTACTTCTATAGAGTTTTTTTATTTCCATATATATATTCTACCAAACTTTTTAAGAAATAAAAAGTATTAATTTAATTTTTTTTAAATATTTCATCTAAAAGTTCGTCTCTTCCTTTTTTCGTTTTAGCTGAATAAGAAACAATAACATTGTCTCCTACTTCCTTTTGAATAATTTTTAATTGTTTATCTAATACATTCCTTTTTAATTTATCTGTTTTATTTACAGCTATTACAACTGGAAATTCTTTTTCATTTAATGAACTTAACATTTCTTTATCAAATTCGTTTAATCCAATTTTAGCATCAATAATTAAAACTACTTTTTTAAAATGAATTTCAGAACGAAATAAATACCAAAAAAGCATTTTCCTAATTTTTTCTTTTTCCTTAAGAGATGCTTTTAAAAATCCATAACCAGGCAAATCTACAAAATATACTTTTCCATTAATTAAAAAGAAATTAATTTGTCTTGTTTTTCCTGGTTTAGATCCTGATTTAACTAAATCTTTTCTATTGACCAATGAATTAATAACGCTTGATTTACCTACATTAGATCTTCCAATAAAAGCAACCTGAAGTCTTTCGTCTTCAAGTAATTCATTTGTTCCAAGAATTCCTTTAATAAACTCTGCTGATTTAATTTCCATATTATTATATTATATCTCTTCAGATTATTAAGAGCAAGCTCTTCAATTTATTCAGAACAAGTAGAAGCAATTAAAAAACGGCCCAGCTATTGTAGCCAAACCGTTTTTCTTGTTTTATATTTCAAGTACTTCTACTTCTTCCACACTTGCCATGTAGTCCTCTCCTCTCCTTTTTATATGAGGATGTCTTTTATATTTTCCATTCCCCCTTTTCCCGTTTTGGTAAGAAGCATGACATATTCTTCTTGTAATTTTTCTGGAAGCTTTTTTCAGAGAAGAAGACATCTTCTCTATCAGTAAAAAATCATACTCATCGACTTCATCTATCCAAGTTTTTTTATAACCCAAGTAGACAAAGCTTGGATTGTACCGATCGTCAAGAAAGGTTTCAGGATTATTGAATATTTCAACAGGATAATTCTCAGAAACATCTTCTTCTTCACTTTCGGCATAGAGATTACCATGAATATCGCAAAAAAGTTCATGTAAGTCTGGAATAAAATTTGGATCCCAATGGATCATATCTCCGTCGGGAAGACCCTCTGGGGTTAGTATCTCTTCTCCCCAGTTTGCTATGCTTCCCATAGCAATCCATGGGAGGATAGCACCGCACAGATCTTTAAGTGGACAAACATTACAACTACAATCGCAACGACAATCTGTTGAAAGTGCTGGATCATATGTCCCCCTCATAGATTTAAGGGTTATACGACTACAATCAACATATTCCCACCAAAATTTTCCTTCACGATCTCTTGCCATAATGATCCCCTTCCCAGTTATTTTGATGTTAACGTACTAAAATAGTATATAACAAAAATATATTTTTGTCAATTAATAATAAATATTTTCTAACATACCTGCTATTTTCCCTCTGCTTCTCTCTCCATTTTTTCCAACCTTGTATAATAATCTGGAAATTCATTGAGGTGAGCTAGTGCAATTTTGCCAGTTATTATTTCATCATCATCAGTAACATTGGTATTAGGATCAACTAAGCCATGTTCTAATTCAATGTCTAATCCCATTCTAAACTGATCTACGTCAAATTTACTCCAATCAATTCCTATTGTTTCGCCAATTCTTTTAGCATCTTCATTGGTAAAATATTTTTTTGTAGTCATATTATTTATTTAATTAATTATAAAGCAACTAAAATAATTATCATGATTCCAATAAATCCTAAAAAATAAAGAAGAGTATAGGAAAATACATCCAAAGCTTCTTTAATCTTTTGATTAAGGGCTAAATAAGCCGAGTAACCAAAGATGGTCATTCCAGTTATCGCCGCTGAAAAAACTAATAAAGTCAAAATTAAAATGCTCGTCAAAAAATCTGATTGTTTGGGAAAAATTTTATTTCCCAATTGAAAGAATCCACCAATTAAAGTGCAATAAACAGCTACTCCCAAGGCCTGTAAAAACCCTATTAAAGATGGACTTAATTTTTTCATATAGATTATTATATCTTTTTAATTTATTTATATCAATATCTTTTCTTCATTTTACGCCTATTAATGAAAAACCAAAAATATAATAATATTAATAAAATAACATTAGGGATAAAAATCCAAGGACTTCCCCACATCCAAGCGTCCAACTTAAAATCGGAGATAGGCCAGAGAAAAGGCGTTGGGAAAAATTCAAAAGAATGAGTAAAGATATCTAAAAGAATATGAAGCCCCATGACAAAAACAATAAAAATGGTTTTTTAAAAATTATCCATAAAATTAAGAAAATTAATCCGAAAATAACTAAACTATGGGTTATATTATAAAGAGTGTAAATAATATAAGGAAATGAATTGGGATCATAAGGGCCAACTCCAAAATTAGGCCTTTCTATAAAGCCCAAAATAGTCATAGCAAAGAAAACCCCAAAAGATAAGATGTCAGGTGCAATGCCAAATAAAAAAGCCAACCAAAAATTTCTTTTATTTTTGCGCCCAAAAGCAATCCCTCCCCATAAACCATGTGATATAAAATCCATATATTTATTAAAATTTATTTTAGCTTTTCAATAAATTTATCAATTTTCTCTTCCATTTTGTTTTTTACAACATCAACTGTCTTAAAATCGAGCGTAGCAATTGGCTGTTGTCCGATTGTTTCCGACATGTATTTAAACGTCCTTTGATGGCCACTTCCACCCATTGTTGCTAGAAAAGCAACTTTTTTAAATTTGTCTTTCTGTTCCGTGATAAATGTTCTGATTGGTGATGATATATTCAATGCCCAAACTGGAGTTCCAATAATTACCAAATCGTAATCAGCTGGATTTTTTGTTAGGGATTTTATTTCTGCTTGAACTTTTTTCATTGCTTCAAGACCACTTGATAAATAACCAATCAGTCCTTTGCGATCCTTAATGGATGTTATTTCTTCAATATCGCAATTTAATTTTTGTTTTAAAATTTCCGCAACTTTTTTAGTCATTCCCGTACGGGAGTAATAAACAATTAAAGTTTTCATATATTTTTTAGTGCCACCTCAACCTCTCCTTTTACAACCAAGGGGCTTTTTATTTCCTGATTGGGCTTAATATTATAATATTTATTTTATTAATATTTTTTTGTAGTTATATTATTTATTTAATTAATTAATTAACTATCGACTATTACATTGTATTAAAAAACTATTTTATTTCCTATTTTAATATCTATTTTATCTGCTATTCCTGCTTTTATTTCTAAAACATATTTAGCTTTTTTATTTGGTTCAATAGTTAGACAGTATTCTTCTATACAAGGCTGAAAATCTTTTTTTATAAAAACTACTTCTTTTTTGTCGTTAATCCAAATAACATCAATAGGAAAATACATATCTTTCGTATAAAAAGAATAAAATCCTGGTTCATTAAATACAAAAAGCGCACCTTGATTTTTTTTAATTTCATTTCTATTTGAAAGACCATCTCTTATTTCTTCATTTGTATCAAATATTTCTACATTAAATACCATATCATTTATTTTTAAACTATCTCTAGGTTGAATAAAAAACTGTAGAATAAAGATAGATACTACGAGAATTATTATTAAAAGTAGTATTTTTATAATTTCTTTCATATTTATATTATAACAAAGAAATTACATACTTCAAACAAGAATTATTAAAAAAGCCGCTACATTTCTGCAACGGCAATTTATTAAATCTTATCAAAGAACTCTTTCCATGTTTCCACTCTGGTTATAGAACCCATATCTATAATATGCTTGTTGTATTCCCAAGAAAACAAGAAAAGACGAGGAACAATTCCGATAAGCTGTTCAAGTTTATCGAGATCGTCATCCATGTAGATATCTAATCCAGACGCCGCGGTTGCTTTGCTTCCCCCGTATCCAACTCCAATAAAATCAAGCAGAATACCCTCTTTCAGAGTCCATTCCTTGGCTATCTCTAACCCAATGCCATCCCTTGCAGTTATTACTGTGACATTATGTCCATTTTCAATAATTTTTAAGAGATATTGGATAGCTCCAGCCATCGGTTTTATTAAAGAACCAAATTCTCTTGTCCTGTAGGCTCTTTTCTGAATCTCTTTGTATTCATCAAGATTAAGAATATTTCCTCCTACAACAAATTCTTTCTTAAATCTCTCAGCAGGTATCGATATTCCATAAAGCTTTTTTGCTATATATGATTTTAAATAAGGAAAATTACCAATTACACCATCAAAATCAATTCCTATATCCATTTCTCGCCCCCCTATTTCATTATTTAAGAACTAAAATTAGAATAAACTAAAAATATCATTCTGTCAAACTAAAAAACCACTTAAATAGCGGTTTTTTTTATTTCTCTTTTATAACAAATCTCCATGGCCAATTAGCAGATTCTCCTGCATAATCAACACATATTCTTTTATCAGATACAATGTTTGGTTTAATTCCCCTATCTTCTATCCATAAAACATTGCCAGTTAAATCAATGCCATTGTGTATCTGTTTAGTAATTTCAAATTCTCTACATAGCTTGCCAGGACCATCTGAATTAGGATAATCTAACGCTCTAATTAATACAGCCGAAGGATAATCATTTTTTTCAGTAACGACATTTAAACAATGATACATTCCATAGATAAGATAGACATAAGCGCATCCTCCTTGTTTAAACATAATTTCATTTCTTTTTGTTTTTTTCTTAGCAGCATGAGAAGCCATATCATTAAAACCAGAATAAGCTTCTGTTTCAATAATTTGCGCTTGATAAATTTTATTACCTTTTTTATGGATTAAAAACTTACCAATTAAGTCTTTGGCCACTTGTAATGTTGGATTTAAATAAAAATCACGTTTTAGCTTAATCTTCATCCTTTATTCTATCCCTATTTCAATCTGCTCTGCTGATTTTAAAATAATCTCTGGTTTACCTCCATATTCTTCAATTTCTCCTTTTATTCTAATCATTTGATTAGAATAATATTCTTCTGGATTTTTAACAAATTGATCTTGATCAGAATTAAAGATTACACCAACAAAACATTGATTAGGATAAGCATTTTCAAAATTTAAAAAAATTGTATCAGTACTAGATTTATACACATCAGCTACCCATCCTTCAACAATTATCTCTTTGCCATAGTGTTCATTGGCTGAACAGGATTCAATTACTTTTAAACCAGTTAATTCAGAAGTTAATTTTGACCAATTATATGAATCTCTATCAATTGAATTTGATTCTATATTAATCGCTCCATAGCCACCCCATTTACAACCAACCTTATTATCAATAGCAGATTTCTCTGCTAAGGCAATTTCTGATTGATATTTACTATTTTCACCTGAAGCCCTTGCCACAACTAATCCTTCTTTAGTCAGCTCTAATCCAATATTCTTATCATCTACAAACAGGTATCTTAAATACCTGCACCATTGGTCTAAATTGTCATTTCCTAATTCTAATCTTACTTCTTTATTTAAAACCATTCCTTCCAATCTTTCTTTAGCAATTCCATAGCATGGATTTCCTCTTTCATCTGCATCAATTCCTAAAAGACGAACCGAATAACCACCCTCAATTAAAACCGTATCCCCATCAATTATTTTAGTTACCAGCCTAACTGCATTATTTTCTAATTCTGGAATATTTGAACAATCTTCATTTTGTTCTGAACTATTATTAGATAATCCTTTTGGAAAAAAGAAAATAACAGTACCAATAATTAAAATACTGATAATTACTAATAGTATTATTTTATATTTTCTTAAAAAATCCATATATATTATAGAATACTAAGAGACTTGTCCTACAAAACGATGCCTCTGGATTAAATTCTATTTATCTAAATCAATTTCTTTTCCTAGATCAGCTTTCACTTTTTTAAATTCGTTTTCAAGGTTCCCCAGTTTCTCTTTACTAATTTTTATTAAAGCTACTCCATCCTTAACCTTTTCTAATCCCATCTCAACATCTATCTCTTCTTGCTCGTCAAACCAATTAATAATATTTTCTATTTCTTTTAATGAATCTTTTAATTTTTTCTTTTCCATAATTTTATATTTTATTTATTAATAACTTCTTCGACTTTAGACTTTATTTTACCATCAAAAACTTTAATATTAAATTTATCATCTTTATTAACTTGTTTAATGCTTTTTATAACCTTTCCGTTTATAGAAGCTATACTATAACCTAATTTTAATTGCTGCCTTGGGTCAACTGTTTTTAATTGCTTTTTTGCTATGGCAAGATATTCATTTGTCTTATCAATCTGTTTTTTAAAACTGTTTATAATAAGATTTAAAGATTCTTTTAATTTTTTATTTATTTCATTAAATCTATATTCTAATTTTGTTAGCCTATTCATTAATCGATGGCCAATATCTTTAATTTTATTGAAAATAGAATCAGCTTTTTGCCATAATTTTTGAGTCATTATCTCGAGATAATGCTTTTTATTAATCAATAACTCTTGATATCTATAGATAATATCTTTTTCAAAAATACGAATATTATTTAGCGCTTCTTCCCAAGGTTTATTTAAGGTAACCGTAACGGCCGTAGGCGTTGATACCATTAAATCAGATACCAAAGAAGATAAAGGAATATCTTTATCATGACCAATCCCACAAATAACTGGAATATTAAAATCAGCGATTCTTCTAACTAATGTTTCGTTATTAAACGCCTGTAAGCTTTCTAGGCTCCCGCCACCTCTAATAATAATTAAAACATCTATATCTTTATCTTTAAAATAATTTATAGCTGAAATCAAATCTTTAACTGCTACTTGACCTTCTACTCTTGAATCAAAAAAATTAATTTGATAACCATATTTACCTAGATTATTTAAAAAATCGTTAATAACTGCTCCTGTTTCTGATGTTATTAAACCAATTTTATGAACAAAATCAGGAATATTTTTTTTAAATTCTAAATCAAATAATCCTTCATCTTCTAATTTCTTCTTCAGCTTTTCATAGGCTTTTTTTAGAGCACCTTCGCCTACCAGTTCTGCTGTAGATGTTCTAAGGCTTAATTTGCCAGACGGTTTATAAACATCAGGGAATCCTTGAGCAATAATTTCAAGACCTTCTTCAAATTCAATTCCAGACATCTTGTAATCACTAGCCCACATAAAACAATTCAATAAACTTCCATCATCTTTATCTTTTAATGAAAAAAACAAATAATTGCCACTAATGTTTAAACTGCTTATTTCACCTTGAACTTTAGCATCATAATCTCTTAATTTACTATTAATTAAATCTAAATAATTACTAACCGTATATGGTTTCTTGTCTTTATGGTCTTGATTCACTTCTAATGAGGAAGAATTTATTGTATTGTTTCCTTTAATTAAATTTAATATATCTTTACCATACTTAGCAAATTTTTTATCTTTAATTCCTTTTATTTCAAGTAATTCTTTCTTATTCTGAGGCATTATTTTAATAATGTCTTCTATGGTTTTATTCTGTAAAATACGAAAGACAGGAATACCTTCATTTTGAGCCTTTGTATTTCTCCAATCTCTTAATCTTTCAAATAATTCATTGTTCATAAATTCATTATATCTCTTCAACCCATTCAAAACAAGCAAAAAAACCACCTTTAAGTGATTTTTATCGGTGTTCCCCCGAGAGACAATTTTCGAACTTATTTATGGAAAATAAAAAAAGACCATTTAGGATTTATCCAAGGCTAATTGGTCTTAATAAAGCCTTTAATTAAATAATTATTTCTTTGTACATTCAAACTTCTCATAAATCGGATTCCTGATACAAATAGCGATTTGTCCTGTATCCCGATATGGACGCCCCTCTGTATCAAATACATCATTTAGGATGATACTCTCACCAGAGTAGGATACGACACGACCTGTAAATGATTTTTTACAATCGCTATGCACCACTGTTACCATACGATTAATCCATCCTTCAAACATGACAACCCTCCTTGTGTGTGATATAAACATCTCTTAAACTAAAGACAGAATAGCACAAGGATACTATTCTGTCAATATGAGTTTCCAACTTATGATGTTTTTGGTAACTAGAATGTATACTTCTTAAGTTCAACGAACTTACCGTTTTCCCTTGCCTTATTCACTGTATTTTGAACACCTTCACTATCGTTGACTTGAAAAGCATACAATTCATTTGATAAGTCCATTACCTTCGTGTTTCGTTCGTAATAAGTATCCTTATCAACGATTGTATTCTTTTCATTCTCAATAAGAGCTGAAGGGTTAGCTTTTTTCAAAGCTGTTAGTTGAGTAATCAGTTCCTCCGCCTGTTGATGAGTTATCACACCCTCATCTGCTCTTTTCCGATAATGAGCCGAAAAAAGATCCAAAGTAACAGGCAGACAAACCTTTATTTGCTTTGCCTCTGGATTGACCTTCAAAGCTTCGTCCGTAGCAAAGTAGTCCACATTTAAAGCTCCGCCCGTCACAATGCCATCGCCACGTTTAATTATCTCTCGAACAGCTTGGCGAACATCATTCTCAACTTCTTCATTTGTTTTTCGCCAGCTTCCGCTGATGGCTACCCATTTCATATTTTATATCCTCCGCATTTAATATTTTTATATATCCTACTAAAAGGCTTCTGACTTCTTTTATTATTAATAATAATTTTAAAAATAACTTTAATTAATGTTTTGTAAAAACTTTACCTTGAATAATTTTATTAGCCGGTTTTCCATGAATCATTCTTTGCCTAGCAAAGAGTTCTTTGCATTGAGGACATTTTAAATCTCCTTTTGTAAAATCTTTAATGATTTTATCCTGATAGCATTTAATCAGGTGTCCTGAGCCAGCTTTGAGATATTTATAAAGCAATGTTTGACAATTAGCACAATAAATTTTAATCACATGCCCTTTAGTATTCTTCATTATTCCAAATTCCTTCCAAATCTTTTATTTATTTAAAACAGGATCTGAATTTAATTTGGCATATAGATTTTTTTGAAAATCAAAAAATGTTGAACGGATTTTTTCAACTCCTCCGAGTATTTTTTCTGCATCTGCGATGGCATGATATTTTAAATTAAGTAATTTAGGTAATTTCTCTTCGTCAAGTTCTTCTATTCCTCTTTCGATATATTTAGCAAGAACAAATTCTAAAAACTCTTTTTGTTTTTCATCTAATCCATCTAAAATAATTTGTTTTGTTTTATTTACTCTTTCTTTTCTTGTAATTGGTTCTATGGCAAAAGAAACATATGATAAAACATCAAACAAGTCACTTTCTTCAACATTAATCATTCTTCGCAATACTTCTAATTTATCCTTATCATAACCAAGCTCAGCAATTTGTTCTAAAAATGCTTTTCTTGTTATTGGATTTGACCAAATTCTTCGTAACTCATCTTCGTTTTTAAAAAAATCAGGTAAAGCACCGAATATATTATGCAAAAATTCTTCCGCTGAGATAGGTTTACCATCTGCACTCCAAAATGACGTAGAAATCATATGTTGAATTTCTCTTTCTTTACCATCGCGTAATTTTATTTTTAATTTTTGTCTTTTTTCTGGTGGACCTGGATCATACACAGGGTCTTTATGACCTATAATCGGCTTTGGTTCTTTCTCAATTGTTTCATCTATTGGCTCACCATCCCATTCAGGATCAGAAAAATGTTTATATGCATCTACGAAATCAAGAATCGTGAAATATTCTTTCCCGTCAAAAAGACGTGTCCCACGTCCAATTATTTGTTTAAATTCAATTATAGAATTTATTGAGCGCATAAAAACTATATTGCGTATATTACGCGCATCTACTCCCGTTGAAAGTTTTTGTGAAGTTGTTAAAATTGTCGGAATTGTTTTTTCATTATCCTGGAATTCACGTAAAAATTGTTCTCCACGCTCACCTTCATTCGCTGTTACTCGCACACAGTAATTCGGCTCAGAACTTTTTTTAAATTGATTAATTAAATCCCTAACTGCAAGTGCATGATTTTGTGTTGCGCAAAAAATAATTGTTTTATCATCTTTGTTTATTTCATTTAATATTATTTGTACACGTTTCGCTTCTCGTTCTTTAATTTCAATAATTCTATTAAAATCATCTTCTTCATAAATCTTTCCTTCTTCTACTTCGCCTTCAATAATTTGGTCATCAGACACATAAGTATATTCATCAAGAGTAGTTTTAATCTTTTTTACTTTAAATGGTGTTAAAAAACCATCGTTAATGCCTTGTTTAAGTGAATAAATATAAACTGGTTCACCAAAGTATTCATAAGTATCAATATTATCTTTTCTTTTCGGCGTCGCTGTTAAACCAAGTTGAACAGCTGGAGAAAAATATTCTAAAATTCCACGCCAATTTGATTCATCATTTGCCCCGCCACGATGACATTCATCAATAATAATTAAATCAAAAAAATCTGATGGATAATCACCATAATATGGTGTTCCATTCGGACCACTCATAAATGTCTGAAATATAGTAAAAAAGACACTTCCATTAGTTGGCACGTTGCCTCTTCTTCTTATGTCCAAAGGCTTAATACGAATTAGAGCATCTTCAGAAAAACCAGAAAAATTATTAAATGCTTGATCTGCTAAAATATTTCTATCAGTAAGGAATAAAATTCTTGGTTGTCTTTTTCCATCACGATTTAAATTCCATCTTGTTTTAAAAAGTTTCCAAGCAACTTGAAAGGCAATAAATGTTTTTCCTGTTCCAGTAGCAAGTGTAAGTAATATTCTTTGTTTTTTTTCAGCAATAGCATCAAGTGTTTTTTCTATAGCAATTTCTTGATAGTATCGTGGTTTTTTGCTTCCTGAATCTCCAAATGTAATTAAAGAAAATTTTTCTTGCCATTCATTATAATCTGAATAGATTTTATCCCATAATTCTTCAGGACTAGGAAACTTATCAATATATTCTTCTTTCCCAGTTTTCATTGAAATCTGATAAATCTTTTTACCATTAGTTGAATAAGTATATTCAATCTGTAATTTCTCAGCATATGTTTTTGCTTGTGTTACGCCTTCAGTTGCTTCTAATTCATCTTTTTTAGCTTCAACAACAGCAATTTTTTTATTTTTATAAACTAAAATATAATCTGCAATCTCTGGTTTTGCTCGTTCTCCTCCAGATAAAATTCGTCCATCTGTAATTTTGCAGACATCACGCTCACGCAAAATTTTAGAATCCTCAACTTCGCCCCAACCACTCGCTTTGAGTTTTGGATCAATATATTCTGCCCTTGTTTCTGATTCGTTCATAAGTTTAGTTTATTATAATTCACCGTTAAATGCACGCTTTAAAACTGATTTCTTTAATTCCTTTAAGTCTAATAACTTTTCCTTATATATTTCCTCTAATTTTTTAGTTTGTGCTGAAAGTTTATCTAATTTTTTGACAATAGATTTTTGTTCAGAGATAGATCTTGGAATAAATATTTTATGTTTTTCAATCTTTTCGATTGTTAAGGCATTATAAGCTGATCCTTTAGACAGTTTTTTAATTTGCTCGACAAAAAAAACCAAGACATATTTTAAAAAATATGGATTCACTGATTTAAAATATTTAAACCATAAAATATTACCGTCTTTAAAATAGAATTCATCTTTATTGCAAACAACATAAATTTCACCAATTGTTCCAACGGCTGTCATTAATATATCTCCAATTATCGGAATGCCGAATGTCTTTTTGATTTCGTCATAGCGTTCCTTTGAAATAAACAATTTCAGGCTAATTTCCTTACTATTAGCTAACTCTTTAATTTCTTTTATTCTGTAAAATGGAATGCCATTTTTTGCGTATTCTTTTTTATAAATTCTTTTACTGGAAGTAATTTTGCCCAACTCCTTAAGAGTTTTTTCTTCCCAATCCTTTTTCGGATTCGTAAAAATACTCTGTAAATATGATTCAAAAAGCTCTTTGGCATTTTGGAGATTTTTTTCAGCATTCTCTTTCGTCTTCGCCGTCTTTTTAAAAACTTCATCAAGGATTTTAACAATACGACGTTGTTCTGAGAGTAACGGAAGAGGAATTTCAACTTTTTTAACATCAGAATTCTTTATTCCCCCCATGATCCCATCACCAGCATAAAGATTTTTTAATTTTTGAAATTCATCCGAAATAATAAAATGAAATAAATATCTACTGTCTAGTAACTTATTTGGTCTTAAAAAGCAAAAACCCGTAGAAAAAATTGAACCATTTAGATCATCGCTAATTAATAATACTTTATTTGTAAATTTCATTTTAGCAAAACCCACATCACCCGTCTTAGGATAACTATTTGCCCGACTAGGTCTTTTTTTACATGCCACTTCTTCAGGAAAGTAAAAACTATTATTGCTTATTGCACCTGTGGAAAAATAATTTTTTATTCCCATATACTCAGGAGGAGTATCTTTTACAATTTCACAAACCTCATCGAGTTTTTTTATCTGCCAATTAGTTTTCATATTTTCTGTTAGTTCAGATTAAAATAAATTTGATTCAGATATATTTTTTTTATTTTCTTGCCAATCATACTTTAATTCATTGTTTAATAATCTATTTTTCTCACCAATAAATAAATTTTGTAAGACTTTTTCTAAATTATTCTTCAAATTTTGATCCTGTTCAAATATGGTGCGAGAATTTTCTATTTTTTTAGTTAGATTATTATAAAATTTTTCTAATCTTTTAAAAAATAAATCAATTTCTTCAAAAGGTGGCAAATTTGGAATATTTTTAACCGTCTTATCGTGATGAGCAATTCTTTTATTTCTTAATTTTTTAATCTTTCTTATAATTCTTTTATTGTCACTTTGGTTAATAAAATCAACATAAGACCTTGCGTCAATATTTTTCAAAGTAAGAGCCCTATCGTCATCGTCAAAACCATGCAATATTTTTATGACAAAAGATGTAAATGCGTTATGTTCGACTAAGATAAAAAATCCTCCATATTGTTTTTGTGTCCATAAATATTTTTCCGCCAAAACTTTCCCAACAACGCTTTCGGCTCGACTTAAATAAAGTGATTTAAATAAAGTATATGCTAACTTCGCATCAATTATACCAAGACGAAAATGCTTTATTGCTTCTTGTTTATAATTATTACTTTTATTTTCATTTTTTTTCATATAAATTCAAATAATTTTCAATATTTATTACCTTTACGTCTTATTTCTCTTGAATTTTTTTATTTGCCAATTAATTTCTTATTTATTAATCTTGGTCATAAATTATTCAAGATCTATATAATTTTTCAACAAATTCAAAAAAATAAAAAATATTTTCTTCTATTTGATTAGCAAGCTTCATCTTTTTCTTAATAATTTTATTTATCTCATTAATATTCATTTCAGATTTTATAAAATTATGTGTTAATTCGTTTCTATCGTTCTTAAGTTTGTCAGATTTTTCTATTATCTCTTCCATATAGGGATCTTTAAACTTCTTTAGTATACCTATAGCTTTTCCTAGGGTTAAATCATCGACTATTTTTTCGTCAAAATTATTTGGTTTATAAGGATGTTTAATTAATAAATATTTAATTGAAAATTCTATTAATTGACACCTTAAAAGAAAAACAGGTAATAAATATTTTTCTTCCTTATATAAATCGTTTATTAAATTTCTAAGATATACTAACTTTTCAGAATAATCATGAAAACCGCTATAGGGTATAAGATTTATTTTATTGTTACTCATAATATTTTATATTAAATTTTTAATCCCTTTCAAAATCTCCCCGCTCTCTTTATCTATTTTTCTAATCTCATCTAAAATCTCTTTTGTTTTACGCAATGATATTTCCTTATCTTTATTTGGATTTTTTACTGATAAATCAAAAGTTTTTTGGTTAATATCTTTCACATTAATACTCCAAGAATTATCACTATTCGCTTTAGTTTTTTGTAATTCTATAAATTCTGCCAAATCAGCTTCATTTAAAGGATTGGTTTTACCAAGATTTCTATCAAGATTCAATTGATAAAACCAAATCTTCTTCGTTGGTGTACCTTTTTTAAAAAACAGAACTACCGTTTTTACACCCGCACCTTGAAATGCTCCACCCGGTAAATCAAGTACTGTATAAAGATTACAACTTTCAAGCAAAAGTTTACGAAGTGAAATTGAAGCATTATCAGTATTAGAAAGAAAAGTATTCTTAATAACAACGCCTGCTTTACCACCTGCTTTAAGTATTTTTATAAAATGCTGAAGAAAAAGAAAAGCAGTTTCTCCAGTTTTAATTGGAAAGTTTTGTTGAACTTCTTTGCGTTCCTTCCCGCCGAAAGGCGGATTAGCTAAAATAATATCGTAACGATCTTTCTCTTGAAAATCAGCTATATTTTCAGCAAGCGTATTAGTACGAATAATATTTGGCGCTTCAATACCATGCAAAATCATATTCATAATTCCAATAATATAGGCAAGCGGTTTCTTCTCTTTGCCATAAAAGGTCTTTTTTTGAAGAATTTCTACATCTTTAGTAGAAAGATTTTTACTTTTTTTAAGATATTCAAAAGCTTCTACTAAGAACCCGGCTGAACCAACAGCGCCATCATAAACTTTATTGCCAATTTTCGGTGCTACAACTTTAACAATTGTTTTAATAAGTGGACGCGGAGTATAGTATTCTCCACCATTCCGACCAGCATTACCCATATTCTTAATTTTGCCTTCATAAAGCTGCGATAATTCATGTTTTTCCTTTTGCGAACGGAAATGCATATCATCAATAATATTAAAAATTTCACGAAGAGTATAACCGCTTTGTATTTTGTTTTTAATCTCACCAAATATCTCACCAATCTTATACTCAATCGTATCTGGACTTTCAGCCTTACTCTTAAATTTTTTAAGGTATGGAAAAAGTTTACGATCAACGAAATCCTTTAAATCATCACCTGAAAGCGCAATATTATAATCCAATTTACCATCAGAATTTTTTGGAGCCGCCCATATTTCCCATCTATATTCTGGATTAATGATATATTTATAATCTCTACCAGCAAGTTTAGCTTCAATTTCTTTATCTTTCTCTAGATCATCAAGATATTTCAAAAAAAGAATCCATGAAGTTTGTTCAACATAGTCAAGTTCACTGGATACACCAGCATCTTTACGAAGAATATCATCTATATTTTTAAAAGATTGTTCAAACATATTATTGTCCTCATTATACCCTCTTTAAATTTATCTATAAACACCTATCTATAAACCCCTCCTCTTTAACCGATACGGATGATTAAAACAATTAATTCTTTATTCTTAATTTCATAAATAATACGGTATG
>CAYTNU010000009.1:0-19996 GCA_964439515.1 uncultured Candidatus Saccharibacteria bacterium
AGCCTCGGGATATGGTTTTTATCCCTCAGTTAAAGCCTCGGGATATGGTTTTTATACCCAAATTAAAATTTGGATAAAAATCATAGCTGGGGAGGAAGGATTCGAACCTACGATCACGGCGCCAAAGGCCGCTGCCTTACCACTTGGCTACTCCCCAATTATTCACAACACTCTACAATAGCTAATTCTAATGGAAGTTGTGGAAAATCAGCTAATTTAATTTCATTTCCTGCTTGAATAAAAAGATAGATAAATTTAATTAAATCAGATGAAGTAAGTTTTTCACTCTGCTGAATAATACCAGCTATTTGCTCTTTAGTCAATTCTGCTGTTACTAACTTAGAAAGATTAACATCAACTTTAAGGATCATCATTTTTCTTAAATATCCAATCAAAGATTTAGTAAATTGAATTAAATCATAGCCATGATTTGATATCTCATTAATATGAGAGATAGCTTTACCACTATTTTTTTCAGATATGAATTGAACTAAATCAGAAACAGCTTTAATGTCTACTACACCTAAAATTGTTTGAACTTCTTCTAGCGTAATATTTTTATCTTCCATGGACATAATTTGACCAAGCAAACTTTCTCCATCACGAACTGAACCATCAGCATTAATAGCAATCAATTCTAATGCTGATTTTTCTATTTTCACTTTTTCTTGATTTGATATCCAATTTAAACGTTCAACGATTTCATCTAAAGTTAATTTATGAAAATCAAATTTCTGGCAACGAGATATAATAGTTTGTGGAACTTTATGAATTTCTGTAGTAGCTAGTATAAAGATTGCATGAGCTGGAGGTTCTTCTAATGTTTTAAGCAAAGCATTAAATGCTTCTCTTGTGAGCATGTGAATCTCATCTATAATAAAGACTTTGTATTTAAGATTGCTTGGACTGAATTTAATACCATCACGTAATTCTCTAATTTCATCAATTCCACGATTAGAAGCAGCATCAATTTCAATTAAATCCATTGATTTATTTTGATTAATACTTTCACATGCCTGACACTTATTACATGGCTCAGCACTCTTTTTTTCAAGACAATTAACTGCTTTAGCTAATATTCTAGCTACACTTGTTTTGCCTGTTCCCCTAACCCCAGTGAATAAATAGGCATGAGCTATTTTATCCAATAATAAAGCATTAGTCAGGGTTTTAATAATATGTTCCTGCCCAACTATTTCTCCAAATGTCTTTGGTCTATATTTTCTATATAAAACAAGATTAGCCATAATTATCTATTAAAAACTACAAATTTATAACCTATAAAATTCCAGATCAATGAGAATCCAGTAGCTGCGACCTTAGCCAGATTAGCCCAAAGTTCTGGTGAAATTCCAAACATTGGAGAAACCAAAGTAGTTATTCCATAAACAATACTACTATTAATAGCTAAACCAATTAAAGTAACCAAGATAAATTGTGAAAATTCCTTAGCTTCAATTTTATCAAGATCTTTAAATGTCCAATATTTATTCCAAAAATAACTATTAAATACGGCTATGGAAAAAGAAACCATGTTAAGTAAAATAATTGAAGCCCCACTATAAATCCCCGTCCACCACATTAAAAAATTAAGAATAGCAAAATCAATCGCCGTATTCATAAGTCCAATTACTATAAATTTACCAAATTGATTAATGGTTTTTTTTGATAACATATTTTAAATTTCTAAAGCTTTTTTAATTTTAAACTCTAATCCTTTCTTAATAATTAATACATCTCTTCTTTTAATCTTATTCTCTAATAATAATTTGGCTGCTTCGTTTTCTATATTATCCTGAATAACTCTTTTTAATGGCCTTGCACCATACAAAGGATCATAACCTTTTTGAGCAAGTTCTTCAACTGCTTCTTCTTCTATCTCAAAACCAATTCCTTTTTCTTCTAATTTTTTTTGAAATTCAATAAGAAACAATCTGGCAATTTTATTCATATTTTCCATATTTAATGCCTTAAAAAGAATAATCTTATCAAAACGATTTAAAAATTCTGGTTTAAAATGTTCTAAAAGAACATCTTGTTTTAACTCTTTATCAATTTCTTCATAAGATGAACCATCGCTAATTTTCTTTTGAATAAAATGCGTTCCAGCATTTGAAGTTGCAATTATAATAGTATTAGTAAAATTAATTGTTTCTCCAGAAATATCAGTCAAACGACCATCGTCCATTACCTGTAAAAAAATATTTAAAATATCAGGATGAGCTTTTTCTATCTCATCTAAAAGAATCATTGAATAAGGCTGACGCTTAACGGCCTCAGTCAAATATCCCTTATTAACACCTCCTTCAGTTCTTGATCCAATTAATCTACGTAATCCCCTTTTTTCCTGATATTCTGACATGTCTAATCTAATCATTTTCTTTTCATTGCCAAAATATACCTTTGCCAATGCTTTAGCTGTTTCTGTTTTGCCGACTCCAGTAGGACCAACAAAAAGAAAATTAGCAATTGGTTTTTTTCTTCCTTGTAATTCTAATCTACTACGACGCATAGCTGAAGATATTGCTTCAACTGCTTCTTCTTGATCAACAACATGTTCATGAATTAAATCTTCTAAATGAAGCAATTTGTCTTTCTCTGTTTCTTCAATCTCGCCTAGGGGAATATTTGTTTTTTCAGCAACTAATTCAGTTATGTCATTCCCTTTAACAAGGCTCCCGGATCCTTTTTGTTCTCTAACCTTATACCCTGTTTCAATTAATAAATCCATTGCCTTAGCTGGCAAGGATTTACCATATACATATCTATCTGATAAACTAATCGCCTGTTCTAATGCATCAGCAGAAAAGAAAATTTTTAATTCTTTTTCAATTACATAAATTTTAGTAATTAAAATTTGCCATAATAGGTCATTAGATGGTAATGGAACTTCAATCTTGCTCAAAACTCTACCTAAGATCTTGCCTTCAATTTTAGAAGCGAAACCATCGTCTGTTGTTGTTCCAATAAAATAGAAAGCTTTTTGATCTAATGCTGAAGATAAAATTTCAGCCATATCTAATCCACCAGCCTGACTTCTAAGCCCTGCTAAGCTATCAATATTTTCAATTATTAAAACAATATTACCAGCTCTGCTGACTTCAAAAATAATCTGTTTTAAATATTCTTCTCCTCTTTCTTTTGCATCACTTAAACTAACTAAGCTACTTAAATCTAATTGAATTAAACGCTTGTCCTCTAAAAATTTAGGAACATTTTCTATGGCCATTAATTGAGCTATTTTTTTTAAAATAGCTTTTTTACCAATTGAGCTTGGACCAACTAATACTACGCCAGTTTGACCAGAATTAAAAAAATTAAAAATTTCACCAATTTCTTTTTGACGACCCATGACTATTTCAAACTGTCCTTTCTTGGCTAAAAAAGTTAAATCACGACTTACCTTATCTAATAAAGGAGTTAAAACAGCTGTCATTGTACGATTCAGGTTACCTTTTGGCTTTAAAAGACTTTTTAAAAAGAAAGATTTTTCTTTTTTCTTAATTTCTTCTTCTAATTGAGTCCATTCTATAACACGTTCAATCTCTTTGGGACTAACTCCAAATTCATCGAAGATCATTCCTACTAAATTTTTTTGTTTACTAATTGCCCAAATAATATCTAATATGCCAATTTGATCTTTATTTCTTTCAAGACAAAAAAGATAAGCAGATAAAAATATGTCTTTAAAATCAGAAGCTATTTTAGGATTTAGAGTGCCAATGCCTCTTTCGGATTCAGGAAAAAGAGAAGAGTTTTTTAAAATATTTTTAGTCTTATTAATTATCTTTTTAGAATCGCAATCTAAGCGCTTTAATATTTTTTTAAAATTCTTTTCTTTTAAAAAAAATGAGAAAATATGAATTGGACGCAAGGAACCATATTTTTTACGATAAGCGAATAACCATGATCTTTCTAGTATCTTTTGAGATAAATTATCTAAAAATAAAGAAACATTAATCTCTTTATCAAAATCAAGCTGAGAAGATTTAATAATATTAAGCCTTTCTTCTTTTCTTTTAAATGAATAAAGTAAAAACATATCAAATAGAAGAGATAAATAAAAAATATTTATTAGCCCAATTATTAAAGCCCAAATGCCATAAATCCCAAATATAATCAAAAAGATACGAAAGAGTAAATCAAAAATTCTTCTCAATTTTCTTTGAGTAACTCTAAATAAATTAAGATGTGGATTAAAAATAATATTTGGTTTTTCCATATTTTAAAATATTAATTGCCAGATAATAAAAATGGGTAAAAATATCCAGAGAATTAAAATAAAAAGCCAGAATAAAGTCCAAAAAGCCATTAATAACAAACGCCACGAAATCTGCAAAGAATGAATTACTAAACTTAATATATATGCATCCCAACCACGTTGACCATACATGGGCTTAAAAAAATTCTTTATAAAAATCGATAAAGCTAAACTTTTCCAACCATCGTTAATTCTGTGCCAACAAAAAATAGCAGTTTTTTTAAAACCGCGACTATACCACCAAATTGGAAAATACAAAATTTCCCAAACAGTATCTAAAAATAAATCTTTGATAAATATTTTATAAGCAAACATGAATTATAAAATTATTTTTTTAATTTCTTTTACAAAAAAATCTTTTAATGATTCTTTATTGATTTTATCTTTTAAAAAAATAATTTCTTCATCTGTAATATCATCAAAATAAATTAATTGTTCTAAAAATAAACGAGAATTAAATTCATCTTTATATTTCTTTTCAGAAATTTCTATAATTTCATTCAAATCAGAATAATTTTCAAAAAGTATATAATATAAATCAATATAGTCCTTAAAAGATCCTCTTCTTCCTATTGTATAGGCCTTAGAAGCGGCTATCTCTTTAATGTTTAATAATTTAATATTTTTACATTTAACAAAATCAAAAAATATTGAAAAAGGATATTTTAGAAAAGTTAATTTAACATCATCAACAAAAACAGTAAGTTCATCTGAATTGTTTACTGAAATAATAATTTTATTATTTTGAAAAACTCTTTTTATTTTAGATAAAAGATTTTTAGAAATTTCTTTATTAGAAAAAAAATCAAAATCAACTGAAATCCGATGTCCTATTTGTAAGGCTAAAGAAGTCCCCCCAGCCAAATAGAAATCTTTAAAATTATTCAGATCTAAAAAAATATTTTTATTTTTTTCAGGAATTACTTCTAGATGCATGATTAAATTTATCAATAGAAAAAATAATTGAAATCAAAGGGACGACTTTTAATCTTATTTCTGTAAAATAAACATTCATTAATGTTTCCTTAATATTCTCTTTCCCGTAATTTTTAATAATCCAACGCCAATGTTTTAAGTCCCCATAATTAATAGCATTGATAATTATAGTTTTTTTGTTTTTCTGAATATCCATAGAATAAAAATTATAAGACCATAAAATTGGCTTAAAAAATAAAGGCAATTTATTTTGTTCATTCCTTTTAAAGCTTTTCATATCAATATTATACCATAAAATTTAAATAATTAAAAGAGTAAATATAAAGCTATTTTTAAAATAAACTATATTTGTTTTTTATAACGCTCAGAAATCTCTTGATCAACAACTGACTTATCACGGCTATATTTTAATCTAGAAAGTTCTTTAATATTTTGAGCAACTTCTGGGTCGCCTTGCTTTGGCATATTAACAGGAGGAGCAGATGATTGAGATCTCGCAAATTTAACATTAGGAGCATCAATTGCATTGCTTGGAAAATGAAACAAACTAGTTAGTTCTTCAGTATTTAAAATAATTGAATTCTTTTTATTAAAAGTCCTAAAAGAAAAATCATAAATTATTTTTTTCAAAGCTCTTCTTTTCAAACGTATTGATTTTAATTGATTAAAATTTTGTGTATTAAATTGAACAAAAGCATTTTCTAAATGACTTAGTAATTGTTCTGCTTGATTATCGTTTTTACCAGAAGTTATTAATCTAATATTAACTTCAAAACCAGCTTTACTAACTTTTCCTTCTAATGCTTTAACTATTTCTTCTTGACCTGGTGTAATAACCTCTCTATTCTCTTCTAATTTTTCTTCTTGCTTAGTTGACTTAACTATCTCTCCTAACTCTTTAACTACGCCACTTATTATTCCTCTTTTATTAGACGACATTGCCTCAGAAAAACTTTTGCCTTTTTGCATTTCTTTGGCAACTTCTTTTCCTGTTTTTTGCCAATTAAATGAACTTGGACGAAAAACAATTTGAATAGCTGCACCTTCTCCCTTCTCTTCTAATTTGCTTAAGGCATTAGCTATTTCATTGAGAGGATCAGATTCTAATTCTTGATAAGTTTTAAATGGCAAAATATAATTCTTGGATAATTTTAAATAAGAGCCAGCTACTGCTCCTTTCGGATTAAAAATATTATAATCTTCAACTTTTTTAAATGAAGCACCTGGATAAAAACCATGAATTTGTTTTTCAATAACTGCTTCATATTTATGAGGTACTGACATATAGAAAGAGATTTCTTCGCCAATATAAGGTGTGGCAATTTCAAAAATTAAATAAGGTTGACCATAAATAAAAGTATCTTTAGTTTCTTTGATGTTGCTTAAACTACTATAAAATTGCTCCATAACACTAATAATTTCTTTTTCTGTTTTAACTGCTTCTCTTTCTTCTTTTCTTATTTTCTTTGGTAAGGTAATCAAAAACAGGCTCATATTCAAAGCCCGAGATATCCTCCCCTTTTTCTTTTTGCTTTCAAGAATAATTAAAGTGACTATTCCAACAATTCCTAAAATAAGCAAAAAAACAATACTTATGAGTATTTGATTTAATGTCATAATATTTATCTTTGCTCTAATTTTCCAGCTTCAACTAATTTCTTATAAAAATTATCAACTAAATCATCATGAAATTCATCTAAAAGATATGGATTATTAAGCTTTTTAGCTTCTTCAATGGCTGCATCTAATCCTTTTTCAAAAGCAATCTCACGTAATACTTTAATCTGTCCTTCGTATTTTGAATCTTCAGTTGGCTGAACTGGCATTGGTGTTACTGGCGTTGCTGGCGCAACCTCTTGAACTATTTTTTTCTCTAATAAATCAGTCCCCTTAATTGATTGAGGAGTTTCGACTTTTGGTTCTTGTTCTGCTTTTGGTTGGAAAACTTCTTGAGAATGTTCAATTGGCTGTTCTTTCGCAGCAATTGGATCTCCTTCTACTGGCTCCTGATATTTGTCTTGTGTTTTTTCTTCCATAATTATTTATTTATTCCTATTATATATTTTAACATAAAAATATTAATCATAAAAATATTCATCAACTTTTAATCCATTTTGATCATAAAGAATAATTGTATCGCTAACATTAGAAAAAACATCATTTGAAGTTCTATTTAAAAACATACGCCATTCATCGTTATAGAAATCTGGATCTTGATTATGTTCTGAATAACAATGACTATAATTTAAATTTTCATTTAAAAATGAAGTACATTCACTATCCAAACTAATTGCAGAATCATTAATATAATTAGGCAATTCACATCTATCTAAATCATCAATAAAATCACGACAAGATTCGTTTAAATAACTATAATCTGATTCATTTGGATATGGACAATTTGTGTCCAAGGAAGGATTAAAATTATCTTGATCTAAATATCCGGTACACTTATTAGTTAAAAAATTGACTCCAATAGGACTAAGCCCTGCTGAAATAATTAATTCATCATCAGGATTTAATCTAATATTAACATTGGTTGCATCAGTAAAAGGCGCCTTTAATCTTCTAACGGCTTGAACAACATCTAAGCTGTTCCCTTTTACTTGAATTGTCCATCCAGTTATATCAATTATTTCATTGCTTTCATTGCTTAAAACAATATTATCATCTTTAAAATCATCTTCATCATATTCTATATCATCTATTTCTACCTTTTGATAATAAGAAGAAACTCCAAGCTGAAAACTTATAATAGCTGGAGTTGGATCATAATATCCTTCTTTGTTTTTAGCTCTTACATAAAAAGAATAACTTCTATTAGATTCATCTGATAAATCGTATTCTTTTATATAATTAGAACTTGAATAACTCCAATCATCATCATGCCCCTTTAAATATGTTTCAAAATCTAAATCACTTACTGGGCCCAATGGATTGCTTCCTGAATATCTAAATTCAATTTCACCTGTTTCTAATATATCTCCTTGTTCAGGTCCTTCTAAAATAGTTGTATCTGGATAACGATTTGTTTCGTTAAAAACAACATAATCTCCTAAGTCATAATCATCTAAATCATCATCATCAATTTCAAGAATATATTTCCAACCAAAATTATTGTTAATAAAAACAGAAGGACTTGGGATCCAACGTTTCTTGCCTAATTCAATTAAATACACTTCAGAGCCAGAACCTTTTAATAAAGAACCATCAGGATGATCATCGTATTTTCTCCAATCATCATCTTGCGGATAGCTTTCTATTGTTAAATCAGAAAAAACCTTAATATTTTGCCATTTAAAATTGAACTCATTAAATATCTCTATACTAGGAATCCAATGCCTAGTTCCATTTTCTAAAATATAAACTTCAGGACCACTTCCTTTAATCAAATCTGCCTTTGGTAAATAGGCATGAACAACAGTATTGAGAGTTAATCCTGCTAAAATTAAAATTATTAATATAGAAAATCTTTTCCACATATTCTTAATTGATATTATAACCCATATTATGTTAAAATTGAAGAATGAATAAGATTATAACAAATATTTTAGCTAGCTTTCTATTATTATTGATGTTTGGACTAGCTTTTTTTAGTATTTTAGGCGATGCCAATACAATGGATGAATTGGCTCATACTCCGTCTGGTTATTCATATATTGTAAAACAAGATATGCGTTTAAATCCAGAGCATCCACCATTGCTTAAAGACATGGCTGGATTATCTGTTTTAATAGGTTCAAAAATAACTGGAACAACAATCAACTTTCCCGATCAAAAAGAATCATGGCAAAATGCTATTAACGGACAATGGGATTTTGGACGCGAACTTCTTTTTAGAAATCAAAATGATGCAGATCAAATTGTTTTCTTCGCCCGTTTGCCAATGATATTAATAATGCTTATTCTCGGTTTTTATGTCTTCAAATGGGGACGCGAACTTTATGGAAATAAAGCTGGATTAATAGCTCTTTTTCTTTATTCCTTATCACCTACTTTTATTGCTCATGGACGTTTGGTCACTACTGATGTTGGAGCAGCAGCAGCTTTTTTTATTGCAACATATTATTTAGTTAAGTGGCTTCAAAAACCAGATAGAAAAAATTTAGTTATTGCTGGAATTGTTTTTGGCCTTGCTCTATTAACTAAATTCTCACTTGTTCTTTTAATTCCATATTTTATTTTAATTACATTAATTTGGGCTATCGTGAATAAAAATTGGAAATTAATATTTGGATTAGTATTGATTGGAGTTATTGCTATGGTATTAGTGTATCCTGTTTATCTTTTTCATACATGGAATTATCCTTTTGAAAAACAAATATCTGATGCTGAACATAATCTTGCAACTTATGGGAACAAACTATTTGCAGATCCAACTCTTTGGATGAATACAAAAACAATCCTTCGTCCCTATGGACAATTTTTTACTGGATTACTTATGGTCATTCAACGTGCTGCAGGAGGAAATACCACTTATTTCTTAGGTGAGATATCTAATATTGCATGGCCTTTATATTTCCCAGTTGTATTTTTAATAAAAGTTCCATTAGCATTACTTATTTTAATATTAGCTGCTATTGGAATTGCCTTTATAAGAAGACGCCAAATTAAAGCAGGTCTTGTTGAAATATCTTTGCTCATATTCTTAGGTATTTATTGGTATGTAAGTATTACAAGTAATCTTAATATTGGTGTAAGACATGTTTTACCAATATTTCCTATTATATATATTCTTATTGGCGGTCAAATTAGTAAATGGCTATGCCTTCCTCCAGGTCCATTTCTTGAAAAAATTAGATTAACTCCTAAAAAAGTTTTTGTTTCTATAAAAATGACGTTTAAAGAATATTTTAAATTGTATATAAAATATCTAGTATTGATTATTCTTCTTGCTTGGTATGGTTTTAGCGTAATAGGAATATATCCTCATTTCTTAACATATTTTAATGAATTAGTTGGAGGACCAAATCAAGGATATAAATATGTAACCGATTCTAATCTTGACTGGGGACAAGACCTTAAGCGATTAGCTCAATATGTTGAAGACAATGAAATTAAAACTATTTATATTGACTATTTCGGAGGAGATGATCTTAGATATCGCTTTGGTGATAAATATCAATCATGGTGGAAAGACCGACTTCCCAATGAATTACCTTCTAACTCTTGGTTAGCTATCTCAGCAAGCTTTTTACAAGGAGGACGAGGTGTCACAACCAAAGGATATCAAGAAAAAACCGACTCATATAATTGGCTAAACCAATACGAGCCGGTTACAGTAATCGGTAATTCTATTTTTGTTTATAATATTAAATAGTTATTTATAATAGACTCTTCCTTCTATTTTTAAATCAATATATTCTAAAGAATCAAGCTCTTGCTTGATTTCTTTTTTTATAACCATTCTTAGGGCCTCTAATTGAGACCTTGCTGAATAAGTAGGATTAAAATATATTTGATAACCCTTATTTGTCGTTGCTATTAAATTTTCAAAAGAAACAATTTCAAAATCAATTATTTCAGGTAATTCTTGTCTAGTAAATAAAATAAATTCAACTAATTCTAGAGACATTATTTCATCTCTAAGATTAATTGGTTTTTTAATTCCGTAAACATTTAAAACCAGACCTCCTTTAATTAATGATGCTTCACGGAAGATAATGCCATCAGAATCGAAATAAAAACACTCATTAATCTTTCTTTCAATTATTCTCTCTGTGCTAGTTGCTGTTTCGTCTGGTTCAATCTGACACCAAACTCCAATATTTTTTCTCTTTTCTATTTTAATATTTAAGGTATCAGGAAATTTCTTTTTAATCTCTATTGTTTTAATTTCTGAATATTTATCTAAAATTTCATTTTTAATCTGATCAATCGAAGTTAAAAAAATACTTTTCTTTGGAATAAATTTCCAAAACATACCATCTATCTTAACTTGAACATCTTTTCCAATTTCTAAAGAAGAAACATGTATCATGTCATTCTCAATATTAATATTTTTTATCCAAAAATATTGCAACCAAATTGCAATATAAATTAATCCAGCTAATAAACAAAAAAATACCCCTGCAAAAAAATATATCTTGAGGGATGATCTTCTCTTTCTGTTATTTTGAAAACTATTTTTTATCATGATCTTCCATCTTCAGAGGCTAACTAATTTTCTTAATTCCATTCATGTATTCTCTTAATACTTTAGGAACCTTAATACTACCGTCTTTTTGTTGACAATTTTCAATAATAGCAACAAGCATTCTACCAATAGCAAATGCTGTTCCATTTAAAGTATGAACAAATTTAATTTCATCTTTATCCTTATATCTGGTATTCAATCTCCTTGCTTGAAAATCAGTGCAATTACTAGTTGAATGTGTTTCTCTGTATTGATTTTGTCCTGGCATCCATGTCTCAATATCATAAGTTGAAGCTGAAGAAGCAGAGATATCTCCAGTCGATAAATGAACTACTTGATAAGATAATTTTAATTTCTTCATCAACTTTTCCTGAATACTTAAAATTAACTTATGTTCTTCTGAAGAATTTTCTGGTTTACAAAAAGAAAACATCTCTATTTTATCAAATTGATGAACTCGTAAAATTCCTTTTGTATCTTTACCATAAGCTCCTGCTTCTCTTCTGAAACAAGTTGAAAATCCAAAATATCTTTTTGGTAATTCTTTTTCTTGAAAAAGTTCATCTATATGCATTGCTCCGATTGATTGTTCTGATGTTCCAATTAGATATAAGTCATCTTTTTCTAAGTAATAAACTTCTTCAGTATCAGATTTTTTATCAAGAAATCCCATGGCAGACATAGCATTTTTAGTTAACATAACTGGTGGAATAATTGGAATAAAACCTTCTTTTGATAAAACATTAGAAGCAAATTGGATTAAAGCAAATTCTAATAAAGCAGCTCCACCTTTGATGTATCCAAAACGAGTACCCGATGCTTTAGATGCTCTTTTAATATCAATAATATCTAAATTCTCAGCAATATCTAAATAATCCTTAGGTCCAAAAGAAAATTCAGGCTTTTTGCCTTCTTTGCGCAAGATTTTATTATCACTTTCATTTTTACCGACTGGAACGTCTTCTAATGGCATATTAGGAACTTGCTTCATTAAAGAATTATATTCTACCCAAAGTTTTTTTAATTCTGGTTCAATTTCTTTTATTTTATTCTTTAATGCCCTAGCTTCTTCTTGCTGTTCTTTTCCTAATTTATTTTGTTCAGCTTTTAGTCCTTCAATTTCTTGAAGTAGTTTTCTATGTTCTTTGTCCAATTTCAAAAGCAGGTCAATATCACAATTAACATTTTTTTTACGACAACCATCTTTAATTTTATCAGAATTTTCTCTTATGTATTTTATATCTAACATAGATTTATTCTTTTGGCTTCATTAAAGGAAATAGAATGCTTTCTCTTAAGCTTTTTGCATCTGTTAAAAGCATTAATAATCTGTCTATTCCTAAACCAAAACCAGCTGCCGGAGGCATACCATACTCTAATGCCTCTAAAAAATCTTCATCTAACCTTTGAGCTTCTTCGTCTCCTTTTTTATGTAATTTTTCTTGATTCTCAAATGCGATCCTCTGTTCTAATGGATCATTTTGCTCTGTAAAGGCCTTAATTAATTCAACTCCTTGAACAACTCCTTGAAGAGCTTGCCCTTTTTTACAAAGAGGAATATCTGGAATATATAATACAAAGGTTGGTTTTTCAATTTTAGAAAAACTTTCTTTTTCATCTCCATTCTTAACAACATCATCATATTTAACTCTATCCCATTTTTCAGGAAAAATTTTAGAATCAATATGATGCATCATTTTTTCCATAAAACTCATTAAATCTTCCCAATCCCAATAAGCTACATAGCATTCTAACATTGTAAAATCAGGATTATGTTCTCTATCCATTCCTTCGTTTCTAAAGCATCTACCAATTTCATAAACTCTTTCCATGCCTCCAACTAATAATCGTTTTAAATATAGTTCAAGAGCAATTCTTAGATATAGATCAATGTCTAATGTGTTAAGATGAGTTTTAAATGGCTTAGCACTCGCCCCTCCATAAAGTGATTGTAGAATTGGCGTTTCTACTTCAACAAATTTATTCTCATCTAAAAAGTTTCTTATATCTTTAATAATCTTACTCCTCTTACTAAAAATCTCTCTCGTTTCTTTATTCATTATCAAATCCAAATATCTTTTACGGAATCTCTCTTCTACGTCTTTTAGCCCATGCCATTTTTCTGGTAATGGCGCTAAGCTTTTAGTTAGAATATTAAAATCTTTAACTAAAAGAGTTTTTTCTTCTTTTCTTGTTAAAAAAAGAGAACCTTTAATTTCGATAAAATCTCCAATGTCAAAATTATCTTGAAAAAACTTATATTTTTCTTCGCCTAATTCATCTTTTTTAAAATAAGATTGTATTTTATCAAAGCCATCTTCAATATCAATAAAGGTAGATCCTCCATGACCACGAATAGTCATTATTCTTCCAACTAAAATCATTTCTTTCCCATCTTCAAATTGCTCAATTGCTTCATTGCATGTATGAGTTCTTTTAACTTTAGCTGGATAAGGATCAACATTTACTTTTTTAATCCTTTCTAGTTTATCTATTCTATTTTTCTTTATTTCTTCAAAACTAGGCATAAATTAAAATACTAATTATAAATTACTTAATTACCATTATCTTATAATTAACTTTGCCTTTTGGCGTTTCTATTTCTATTATATCATTAATTTCTTTATCTAAAAAGGCCTTGCCTAAAGGTGATTCATTTGAAATCTTCCCATTGCCAGGATCAGCCTCTTGAGAACCAACAATCATAAAAGTTTGATTATTAGAATTACCATCCATTAATTTAACTTCAATCACTGCTCCTATTTTAACTTTTTTCTGTCCTTTTCTAGCTGGCTTAAGAACTATTGATTCTTTAATATTTTTATCTAACTCTAATATTTTTCCTTCATTAAAAGACTGAGCTTCTTTAGCTGCTGAATATTCAGCATTCTCGCTTAAATCACCCAATAATTTAGCTTCATCTAATCTTTGAGCAATTTCTTGACGAGAAACTGTTTGCCTCTCTTTCAATTCTTTTTTTAACTTTTCTAATCCCTCTGATGAAATATATTTCATTTGAATAAATTTTTTAATGTTTAAAAATTAAATTATTAAAGAATTATCTATAAAATTAAGAATTAAAAATTAAAAATCAATATTATTTATTTACTAAAGTACCATTTTAAAATTTCTTTAGCTACTGGTACGGCCGATTTATGTCCTTCCCCGCCTGCCTCTACTAAAACAGCAATAACAATCTCTGGATTTTCATATGGAGCATATCCAATAAACCAAGCATGCGTTTCTCCTTTGTTTCCGAATTGAGCTGTTCCTGTTTTTCCAGCTACATCAATTGATAGACTAGATAAAGAGACTGCTGAACCATCGATTACTGCCTGACGCATTCCTTCTTGAACTACCTTAATATTATCAAGATTAATAAAATCTTTTTTAATTATCTTTGTTGATATATTCTTAACTAAATTACCATCTAAGTCAATGATTTTATCTGTTATTTGCGGTTGATATAATATACCACCATTAGCAATACTAGATAAAGCCATGGCCATTTGTAATGGAGTGACTAAAATATCTCCTTGTCCAATTGATAAATGATAAGTATCTCCCAAATACCATTCTTCACCTTGTTTAGCCATCTTTTTCCATTCTTCATCAGGAATTAATCCTTTTTCTTCATTGGGCAAATCAATTCCTGTTTCTTCTCCTAATCCAAAATATTCTAAATATTTTTTAATTCTATCAACCCCCAATCCCTCTATATCATTATATCCACCACCAACCGTATAAAAGAAAACATTACAAGATTGAGCAATGGCTTTAATTATATTAGTTAAACCATGTGTTTTCCAATCAGGAAAACGATAAACAATTTCAGGGTTATACTCATTAAAAATTGTAATTGCTCCTGTACAATTAATTGATTGATAGGGACTAATTATTTTTTCTTCTAATGCTGCTGCTGCAATTAAGGGTTTGATTACTGAACCTGGTGGATATTGACCTAATAATGCTCTATTCAAAAATGGTTCATTTGGATCTTTTTCCAAATCAGTTAATTCTTTCTTAGAAATTCCTTGAGCAAAAAGATTATTATCAAAACTTGGTATACTAACCAATGCTAAAATACCTCCATTACGTGGATCAATTGCCAATGCAACTGCTTTATTTTTTGTTTTTTCTAAAGATTTAAAAAGATTTATTTGCAAGTCTTTATTAATATGAAGAACTAATCCCATTCCAGGAATAGGAGGTTTATCAGCAAGCATATTTTGAATTTTACCTAAAGAATCAACCTCTATCTGCTCTTGTCCAGATTCTCCTCTTAATAAATCTTCATAAAAATATTCTAATCCATCTTTGCCAATCTGATCGTTTAACCAATAATTAGAGTTTTTATCTAAATCTGATTGACTAACTTGTCCTGTGTATCCAATTATATGAGAGAAATATGAACCATCTACATATTGACGCTGAGCATTTTTTTCTAATCTTAAACCAAGCCAATCATTAACAATTGTTTCTAAAATTAAAGCATGAGAACGTTCAATCCCTTTTAGTAAAGCAATCTGACTAACCTGTCCGTGTGCGTCTTCTATCTTTTTTGTTAATTCTTCTTGATTTCTTTCAGTTATATCAGATATTTTTATTAATATTTCTTTTTGTACTTTATCTGAATTATCAAAAAAATCATTTAAACTAACAATTAAATCAAAACTAGGAATATTATATACCAATGGTTTAGCTTCTTTATCATAAATTATTCCACGCGGAGCACTAATTGGATAAATCCTCAATCTGTTTCCTTGAGCTAAATCGCTATAATACGACCCTTTAATAATTTGAAGATAACCAGTCCGTAAAAACAAAAAAGACAGAGAAAAAACGATTAGAATAAAAAAGAAAATAAAGTTACAATTTTTAATTGGTTGTTCTAGTTTCCCCTTTTCTTCTATTGAACGAATCGCTTCTGCATCCAAAAAAATCTCCTCTGCTTCAATGTCCTCCCTTCCCCTATGTTTAACAAAATATTTTTTTAGCCCCAACATAAAAAATAGAACTGATTATTAGGTTATATATAATTTCTATTAATAGATATTTTAAACTAAAGACAAAACCAATCTCAAAAATATTACTTAAAATAAATAAAGATATGAAATAAATAAGGCTTCCTGAAACTATTAAACTAATAATAATCCAAAATTTAATTTCAGAAAAAGTATTCCGATTAAATTGATCGATTAAATAAGCTGTAATAATTAAACTCAAACTTATCAATCCAAACGGCAAGCCAGATAATAAATCTAAAGATAAAACAGATAAAAGAACCATCCACCAAATATTTTCAAATCTTTTCCAAATAATTAAAATTAAAATCAAAACTAAGACTAAGTTAGGAACAACTCCGAAAACAGCCACAAAAGGAATTAATGTAGTTTGAAGAATTACCGAGAATAATAAAGCAAAAAGAATTAAAATAGATTTCATGTTTTATTTTCAATTTTTATGCGAAAAAAATTAAAATGCTTGCTTTTAATGTTTATCATTCTGTTATGATAAAAACCCTTTCTAATTTATCAAAATCTACTGCTGGTTTAATTTTAGCTATCTGTGAAATTTGAACATCAGAAGAAATAATCTTATCAATCTTACCAATTAGTAATCCTCGTGGAAAAAAGCCAGCCAATCCAGAAGTAACTACTAATTGTCCATTTTCTATAATCTCACCTTGAGGCAATAAATCAATTATTAAACGATTTTCCTGTTCTCCTTTAATCATTCCATTTATATTTGATTCCTGAATCAAAGCATTAACACGACTATTAGAATCAATAATCGACTGAATTTTAGAAAAAGATTCAAAAACCTCAGTAATCTGACCAACTAAAATATTTTTAGAAATGATTACTACATCTCCTTTTTCAATGCCATCTCTAAGTCCTTTATTAATCAAAAAATATCTTCTTAAATTAGAAGAATCTTGACCAACTATATTCGCTAAAATTAAATTTTGTAATGGTAATTTAGAAGAAGCTAAATCAATCTGTTTACGAATAAAATCATTTTCTTTTGCTTCTTCTTCTAATTTGACTAACTTACCCAAAAGAATTTTATTCTCTTCTTTTAAATTAATATTTTCTTGTTCTAATGTATTAACTGAACTGACAAAACTTAAAAATTTATTAATCTTAAAAAAAACTTGATAAGAAAATTCTTCTCCAGGAACAATAAATGAATAAAAAACATTTTTAACTGGATTCAACCATCCTTGATTATTGAACAAAATAAGACTAATGATTATCAACAAAGACAAAATAAAAGGATGAGTAAAAATCTTTTTCATTGGCATAATATTAACATAATTATATTAAAAAAACAAAAGTCTGATAATTTAATAAATTACCAGACTTTTATTCGTCTGTCTATTCATAAAACTCAGTAATAAATAGTTACATTACTGGCTTGTCTTCTTCAGAACTTTCTTCGACTGGCTCCTCTACTGCTGGTTCCTCAACTGGTTCTTCTACGACTGGTTCTTCTTCAGCTGGTGAAGCAGAAATATCTGATCCTTCTTCTTCCTTATTTGACATCATCCAGAAAGCTAATCCAGCTATTATTATAACTGAAATAATTATTATCCACCACATATATTATGTTTCCTTTCTTTTTTTTAATTTTTTACTTATTTTAATAATACCATATCTTTTATTACAAGCCAAGGGAATTTAATCAATGCATTATAAATTCTCTTCATTCTCCATGGTTGAAGCATAAATCGCCAAAACCACTCTAATCCAATTCTCTGTAAAATTTTAGGCGCTCGTTTAACCTGACCTGAAATAAAATCAAAAGAACCACCCACTCCCATTGCTAATTTAACTGAAGGAAATTTAGATAAATTTTTTACAATCCATTTCTCTTGCTTAGGCATTCCGAATGCTACAAAAAGAATTTCTGAATTACCTTTTAGATTTTCAAATCCTGCTTCAATTTTTAATCCAGAATATTTTTCTTTTAAATTTTCTGATGCTTTTTCTGCTATTCCTGGACTAGCTCCCATTAAAAAAACTGACCAATTCATTTTTACAGCTCTGCAACAAATTTTTTCCATCAAATCAACTCCCGTTATTCGTGTTTTTAATGGTTTACCCAAAAAAAATGAAGCAAAAATTAAACCGATTCCATCTGGAATAGCCAGATCAGCTTTATTGAGAATATCTTTAAATTCTCTATCTTCTTGAGCTTTAACTAAAAATTCTGGATTAGGAGTAACAATATAATGCTGTTTTTTGCTCAGTAAAAAACTATCAATTCTATCAAAAATTTTATCAATAGTTAAATCATCTATTTTTATATCTAAAATCTTCATTCACTTGAATTATACCATTAAGGCGGTATAATTAAAAATGATGAAAAAAACAACAAAAAAACAAAAAGAAACAGATATTCAGAAAATCGTTAATTACTATTTTAAAACAAAAGGACTAGATTTAACAGAGCTTAAAAAGAATACTCGTAAAAAAGAGATTGTTTACTCTCGTTATGTCCGTCCAGCAAAACAGCTTATTGAATTAGCTGGATCTTTACAAAAAGCGAAAAAAGCTATTACAAAAGTATCTAAATGGGCTAAATCACGAAACCTTGATTATTCTATTGAAACCGTATTTAAAAAATGGCTAGAATTAGATAAATTAAAACCAAAAGAAATAGTTAAAAAACCATTTTTTAGAGGAGATCATATGATATGGTCTCAAACTAAAAAAAAGTGGTTTGTAATTACTGAAGATAATGAATGGAAAGAATTTGCTGGTAAAGAAGAAGATATTAAATGGCGTATTATTAAATAATTATAAATATGAAAATAGAAACAGGAGAAGACAATCTAATTTTAAGGAAAAAAGCTAAAAAGATTGAAGAAATAACACCTCAAATTAAAGAGTTGATTTTGAATATGAGCAAGATTTTAGAATCCAATCCTAATAATGTCGGATTAGCCGCTCCACAAGTTGGTCAATCTGTACAACTTGTTGTTATTAAGCCAGTGCCTAACAATAAAACGTTTGCATTAATTAATCCTGAATTAAAAAAGAAATCTTTTGGAAAAGACAGTATGGAAGAAGCATGCTTGAGTTTACCTGGCTTTTCTGCTTCAATTAAACGTTATAAAAAAATCACTGTTGAAGGACTAAATGCTAATGGAGAATTAATAAGAATAGAAGCAAAAGGATTTTTAGCAAGAATTATTCAACATGAGATGGATCATTTGAATGGTGTTTTAATAAGTGATTATTAAATGAAAAAACAAAAAATAATATTTATTGGCACATCTTCATTCGCCATAACAACACTAGAAGAACTCATTGAAAATAATTATGAAATTTTAGCTGTGATAACTGCTCCAGATAAACCAGTTGGACGAAAACAAGAAGTAATCCCTTCCCCCGTTAAAGAAATAGCGCTGAAATATAATTTATTAATTCTTCAACCTAAAAAAATAGCTGAAATTGAAAAAAAAATACATGAACTTAAACCAGATTTAATTCTAGTATCTTCCTATGGCCAAATGATTCCTAAAAGCATTCTTGATATTCCTAAAAAAAAATCTTTAAATCTTCATCCCTCTCTTTTGCCTAAATATCGTGGAGCATCACCAATCCAAACTGCAATTTTAAATGGAGAAAAAACTACTGGTATAACGATAATGA
>CAYTNU010000010.1:0-18400 GCA_964439515.1 uncultured Candidatus Saccharibacteria bacterium
CGGATGATTAAAACAATTAATTCTTTATTCTTAATTTCATAAATAATACGGTATGACCAAGCGCGATAAGAATAGTAATCTTTTAATTCTCCTTTTAATTTTTTACCAAGATAAGGATTATTAGAAAGAATTTCTAAAACAGATAAAATTCGTTCGTAATGTTTTCTTTCAATCTTATTTAACTTTTTTTCTATCCTTTTTGGCAGAACGATTTGATACTTCATATTGTTTTTTACCTTTATCTGCTAAAACATATCCTTCTTTTTTAAGGATTTCTTCTAAAGTGATATATTCACCTTTCTTATAATCTTCTTTTGCTTGTTTGATATCTTTTTTTAAATTAGGAAACATTTTTTGCACTTCTAAAGTTTCCTGCCAAGATTCAAATTCTTCAGCAGACATTATTACCGCTTTTGGCCTTCCTTTGTCGGTAATTGTGTAATAAGCGCCCATTTTTTGGATTTCATCCACTATTTTGAAAATTTTTCCTCTTGCCTCTGAAATAGGCAATGTTGTTTTTGTGTTCATGATTTTATCCACAATTTAATTGTTTTAATAGCTTGACAGGTGTTGACATTATTTGCTATATTAGAATTGGTGCTTGGAGGGTCCGCCCTGTCACGGCTATCCAAGCTGTAACCAAGTACTGCTAAAGAACACCGCTTCGCGCGGCGTTTTTTAGTTTAATCATTTTCCGGTTTGCCGCTATGTAAAATCCGACGACTGTTTATTGAATCAATTTTCCAATATGGTATAATGCTCCAAAAGAATTTCCGACCGCTATTAATCTGTTTTACGATAACTTTTACTCGCACATTATCCAAAACCGCAATAAATTCGAAATACGAAACCGGTTTAAGTATTGTATCGGTACGGCTATGTATACGGATTCGTTCAAAACACTTCGTCGTCCAAATCCCTTGCACGGTTCGAGATAAAGAAAGTACCTGTGGAGCAAGATTTATTAATTTTAATCGTGCGTATTGCTCAAATCGCGAACGCGCTACTTTGTCTGATTTAAATTTCAGATGCTTAAAGCCTGCTGTATTAAAAATAATTTTCTCCTCAAAGTACGGACAGTGAACTTCGCTGATAGTAGTATAAAACGCCTTAGCATCAAAAACCACCTTTTTAAAATCTTGTTCGTCTTTGAAATTAAATTTTCCCATGCTATAAATTTATTTTTTAAATTCTTTTTTAGACATATTAATTATATGTACATTATAGCGTACATCGTAAATTATATCAATTTTCTTTCCTTAAAACTGAAAACTTTGCCTTTGGCTACAATAATATGATCTAAAACTTCAATTCCCATTATTTGTCCTGCCTCAACAAGGCGCTTGGTAACTTGAATATCATCTTCAGAAGGTTCTGGATCACTAGATAAATGATTATGAACTAATATTATAGATGCGGCATTACATTTAAATGCTCTAGCAAAGATTTCTCTTGGATGAACTAAATTAGCATTAAGAGTACCAACAAACATTGGTTTTTTATCAATCATTTCATTTCTTGCATTAAGATAAATAACTTGAAAATGTTCTCTTTTTTTATCACGCATATATACTGATTGAGCAACAACATCTTTAACGGATTTAATTACTGGCAAAGTATCATCATCCTTATACTTAAAACTTCTTTTTGTTAATTCTGTTGCTGCTAGAATAATACATACTTTTGCTTGACTAATTCCCTTTATTTTAATTAATTCATCATAAGTTGCAGAAATAAATTTTTTACGAGGATATTTTGATAAAATTGATTTAGATAATTCAATTACATTCTTTCCCTGATATCCAGTTCCTAAAAGAATAGCCAAAAGTTCAGAATCTTTTAGATTCTGTGGGCCTTTGGCTTTCATTTTCTCCCTTGGGCGGTCTATTGATGGGATGTCTTTAATTTTAAGTTTTTTATTCATTTTAAATTATCAGCTATTGACAAGGCATCTAGATTTGATATAATTTGTTATAGAAAATGGTTTTTATTAAAATCGTTTTCAAAAAAGAGCTTGTTAGGCGTTGACCGTAGGGTCCATGGCCTGCAGGTTCTTTTTTGCTTTAGAAGTAAAAATCATTATATTAAACTTTGCCAAATCGATACCTATTGATAAATCATTAATGCTTAGTTTACTTTTCAAATAATCCAATAAATCAATCTTCGCTTTAGATGGATTTTTTATTAAATTATTCTTAAGTTTAAATTCATAATTCACAGCACCCATTAATAAATCAGCAATCTGTATTAAATTTGATCCTTTTGAATGAATTCTGATAACGCTATGAATAGATAGTGCTTTATTGTGATCATTAACATAATTTCTTACTTTTGCTTCGAATTCATCTTTTTCAGGTGCAGGATAATGATCCGCAACGACACTAACTATTTCGTCTTTCTTTATATACCTATTTAAAAGAAGCACAGTAAAACTTTTATAGGCCTTGAAAAAATCATTATTAAAATACTTTTTAAAATTCATTTCATCTTTTTGTAATACAATACAATAAAAATTTGTATTATAAGTTGAAAAAAAATTATCAATGATAATTTTCATTATATCAAGATTACGCTTATTAACTTTATTCCATTTTATTTCATCATAAAAATGATTTTTATCTCTAATTTTTTTTATAAAATTATTTAATTTATGGGGACGCAAACTTTTTACCATGCCCAAAATAAAAAATCTATCAATTGGATTATTCAATCTTCCTGTTTCATCAAAAAAACAAACTGGTGTCTTAATGTTTCTATCTTGAAAAAGTTTATTTAATAGATTCATATATCACTAATTTTTAATTTTTTACTCATTTAACTCTCCCTATATAATAAATTATCCCATATCCACCCCAATAGGACAATGATCTGATCCTTTATCCTTAGCAAAGATAAAGGATTTTCTTAATTTATTAGTTAATTTCTTTGAAGTGAAGATATAATCTATACGCCAGCCGACATTTCTTTGTCTGGCATCAAAAGAATATGGCCACCAAGTATAATTACCTGTTTTTTGATTAAATTTTCTAAAAGTATCAGTAAATCCTAAAGATATAAGAGAATCTATCTGTTTTCTTTCTTCAGGAGTAAACATGATATTATTCTTGTTATTACCTGGTCTAGCTAAATCAATTTCTTGATGAGCTATATTAAAATCTCCAGTTAGAATAATCTTTTTATCTTTATTTTTTTTTAAATATTTTAAGAGGTATTGATAGGATTCCAACTTATAACCCAAATTCTCTTTTCCTCTCCCACCGTGAGGCAAGTATAAGTTAATTAAAATAAAATCAGAGTAAGTTAATTTTAAAATACGACCTTCTTGATCAAATCTTTTAAAATTAAGTTTGTAATCTACTTTAATTGGTTTTTGCTTAGTTAAAACAGCTACTCCAGAATATCCTTTTTTATCTGCTTGATTAGAATAAAAATGATAATTTTTAAAATTAATTAAATCATCAGGAATTTGTTCTTTTTGAGCTTTTATCTCCTGTAAGCAAACAATATCTGCTTTTGTTTTTTTAAACCAATCTAAAAATCCTTTTCTATGAACTGATCTTATTCCATTAACATTCCAAGATATAATTTTCATAGATTTAATAATTCAAATGAAATATGTTTAACATAATTATACCCTGAAGGTTGTTTTTTATCAATTAAAAAACCGCCTTTTTTTAAGACGGCTTTTCGTTTTTGCCTTGGAGATTCATTAGGCATTGGTTTGGGCCCAGTTAAAATATAGGGTTTCCAGTTCAGACCTCATTTGAGCAATTTTTTGAAGACGTTCGTAATCAGGACGAACCTTAATATGTGCGCTGTTATCTGCTGCGATGGATTCTTCTTTAATTTTCTCTTCTAGTTCAATAATTTCTATAGGACGAGCCATAACCGATCCTCCTTTTTTAAGTACTACTTTTTCTGCGATGACTTCTCTCGTTTCCGTTTATCATAGAGAGCATCTAGTTCAGCTCTCATTTGAATAATTTCTTTGAAGATCTTATTATTAATCTTATGATTCTTGAAAGCGCTTACCCTTCCTTCGTTCAGCTTCCTATCAATTCTATTCTCCAATTCTGTAATCTCTTTTGGAAAACCAGCTCTTTTGCTCATAATATATCCCTCCTCATTATTTAAGAACTAAATACAGAATGGCATAAAAATACTATCCTGTCAAATAATCACTTAAAACTATCTGCATTTATTTCAACCCACTCCTTTTCAACGTCATTGTACTTATAAGCTACTAATCTTGTTGTTTTTTCATCTTCACTATAAACATATTCAATATTTGATTGAGCACCAATTCTTTGTGAATAAATATCTTTTTTATCCAAAACTACTGGCTTAGTAACAAATTCTAATTTTACTCTTCCCAAAGGACTTTTAAAGATAATAAACTCAATATCAATTCCACCTCTTTCATCAAGATGTTCTTCTCCTTCTTTCTCAACCTCAAACTTATCCTTAATGTCATCTATTAAATTTTTCCATTTTTCTAAAAGCATATTGTTTCCTATTTTAATAATTGTGTTATAAAGGCAATCATTTGATCTTTTTCTTTTGGCCTGCTTTCGGCTATTAAAAGAGTTAAAGCAGCCAATGTGTTATTACTAATCTTTTTTTCTTTTTTTGTATTGTATAAATAATTACTCTTGTTTAAAAAGTAAATAAACAAAAATGCAGCAATTCTTTTATTACCATCAGAAAATGGATGGTCTTTAATTGCTAAATAAAGAAAATTAGCTGTTTTCTCTCCAATGCTTGAGTATAGTTGTTTCTTATTAAATGTTTGATAAATATTTTTAACAGCGCTTTCAAATTTATGACCAACTTCATTTCCAAAAAGACTTCCATATTCTTTCTTATCAGATGATTCTTTCCTTATTTCAGATATAATATCCAAACAGTCTTCATATTTTAAAACAAATTTAGATTTTTTACCTTTAAATATCTTTAATTTGTTTTTATCATATTCCTCTAATAAGGATAAAGCTTTTGAATAACTGTTTAATAAATACAAGATTTCTTTTTCTTGTTTTTTATTCATAATATATTAATAGTAACCTTTTAATTATTCATGGTCAATAAAAATACAAAAACACTTGACAGAATAAACACAGTATGATAGTATATATACATTCATACATACATTATATCCATTGCTTGGAGAAGGCGTCTCCCTCCTCATATCGTCTCTTCCGAGTAATATCGCCCAATAAAAAAATACTTATTGGGGAATCATATAGTTTTGGACCTTGCAAAAACATCGCAAGGTCCTTTCTCTTTTTATATAAATATTATATAATAATAAAGATGAAAGATGATTTAGAACAAATCGAAGAAGAAACCAAAAGGAAAGCTAAAGAAAGAGAAAAAAAGAAAAAGCCAAAAATGAAAGTTTCTGGTAAAAGTGTTTTTGGATTACAGAGAGTAATGAAAAGAAAAAAAACTTGACCTGTTTATCGTTTTGTGATAGTCTAATATAAATATATGAAGTTTATTGTTCAAATTCTAGTTAATGCTGTAGCTATATTCTTGGCTGATTATTTAGTGCCAGGAATTATTTTTGAAGGTGATATACTAACATTATTCATAGCTGGACTGCTACTAGGGCTAATCAACTTCTTTATTAAACCGATTGTTAAGCTAATCTCAACTCCGTTGATTGTAATAACGCTAGGACTCTTTATTGTAGCAATAAACATTGCCCTTCTATGGCTTTTAGAATATTTTGTCCCAGAACTAACTATTATTGGCTTCTGGTCATATTTCTGGGGTGTCATAATTATCAGTTTTGTTAATATAATTTTTAATACTGGAAGAGAGAAAAAAGATTAATAATATACAGATGCAACAAATTCTAACGATTTTTCAAATTGTAATTTCGATATCTTTAATTGTAACTGTCCTATTCCAACAAAGAGGAGCTGGAGGTGGCGGTCTTTTTGGTGGAGGTGGAGATACTAGCTATTATACTAAAAGAGGATTTGATAAAATACTTTTCAATTCCACCATTGTATTAGCCGTCTTATTCTTAATTACTAGTTTTTTAAATCTGCTTATCTAAACAATTTAAACCTTTATTTGCGATATCCCCTATAAGGGATAACGTTTTTGACTTATTCGTACAAAAATAGACAAATTAATATCAGATTTTAAACAAATTAACTTAAAAGATTTCTTTAGGAAAGTTTTTGCTATTCCAGGAAGTAAATGGCCTGAATGGAAACAATGGAAACAATTACTCAAGGTATTGCCTTCTCGTGAACGTTGGCTTATGCGTATCCTATCCTTTGTTATCTTAATTTCAGTCATAACTTTAATATTTGGTGTTTATGTCAATAAAACAGATTCAGTACCTGAATTAGGAGGAGAATACAGCGAAGGAGTCTTAGGACAACCTCGTTTCATTAACCCTGTATTAGCTCAAACCAATGATGCAGACAGAGATTTAGTTCAATTCATATATTCAAGTCTATTTAAATATGATGGTCAAGGAAATTTAATTCCTGACTTAGTTGAAGAATGCAGTATTGGAGAAGACAATGTAACATATAATATTACTCTTAAAAAAGATGTTCTTTGGCATGATAATGAATTATTAACAGTTAATGACGTAATTTTCACAATTAAAACAATTCAAGATCCAGAATACAAAAGTCCCCTAAGAAGTATTTGGCAAGGAATTCAAATAGAAAAAATTGATGAATTTACAATTCAATTTAAATTGAATAATGTTTATGTAAATTTTTTACATAATTTAACAATTAGTATTATGCCTAGACATCTTTGGGCAGGAATCTCAGCATCAAATTTCCCTCTTGCTCAATACAATCTTAAACCAATTGGTTCTGGTCCATACAAGTTTAAAGAATTCAATAAAAACGAAGATGGAAATATTGAATCAATGAAATTTGTATACAATGAAAACTATTATTTAACCGAAGGACCTTTTATTAAAAAACTTAATATATTCTTTTATAGAAATCAGGATAGCTTAATTAAAGCTTATCAAAAAAGACAAATAGATGGATTAAGTTTTCTTTCACCTCAAAATGAATTAGAGGTAAGAAATAGTATTAATATTCATAACATTAACTTACCTATCTATTATTCAGTCTTTTTTAATCAAACTAAAAGCAAGCCATTGGCTGATAGAAATGTTAGATTAGCTCTTTCCTATGCGACTAATAAAGAAGAGATTATTGAAAAAGTATTAAATGGAAAAGGAGAACAAGTTAATTCCCCTCTTTTATCCAATTGGCCTAACTATACATCAGAAATAGATATATATGACTTTGCATTAGAACATGCTCAAAACATTTTAGAAGAGAATGGATGGAAAGACACTGACGAAGACGGAATAAGACAAAAAACGATTAACGATGAAGACACTAAATTAGAAATTAATTTAGTAGCAAGTGATTGGCCAGAATTTGAACAAACAGCAGAAATACTTAAAGAACAATGGGGAAAGATTGGCGCTCAAGTTAATCTAGAGATAATTGAGTCAATTGATATTCAACAAGAATATTTAAGGCCTCGTAATTATCAAGCCTTACTTTTTGGTGAAGTCCTTGGCGCTGATCCAGATCCTTTTGCATTCTGGCATTCAACCCAAAAAAAAGACCCTGGATTAAACGTAGCTTTTTATGAGAATAAGGAAGTTGATAAATTATTAGAAGATGCCAGACAAACTATAGAACAAGAAAAAAGAACTGAAAAATATGCTGAATTTCAAAAAATATTAATCGAAGATGTTCCTGCTGTATTTCTATACAGCCCAACTTATCTCTATCCTGTTAATAAAAAGATTAAAGGGATTGAGATAGAAAAACTTGCTCAACCTTCTTTCCGGTTTTCTCAAATAGAAAACTGGTATATCAATACTAAAAGAGTTTGGAAATAAATGGATATTGAACAAATGATTCCAAGTATTCGTTATCTGGCTGAAATGACAGACGTTCTTTTTGATCAAGAGTGGGCTAAATCATCCCCTGATTTAAAGCTGTACTATATGTATCGTGACTTAGCAATGAATGATAAGGATCATAAAGTAATTAAAAAAAACAATTTAAGATATGATATAACAATAATGCCCTTTATTATGCTTGGACAAGAGTATAATAAAACAGCAGGACATGATCATCCTTTAGTTGAAAATACAAATATAACTTATCCTGAAATATATCAAGTTTTATCAGGTGAAGTTATATTCTTAATACAAGATTCTAAAGGAGATAATATTAAAAATGTATATGCAATTAAGACGAAAAAAGATGACAAAATAATAATTCCACCTAATTATGAGCATTTAATGATTAATGCTTCAGGTGAAGAAATGAAAACAGCTAATTGGGTTTGCCGTGATTTTGGTCCAAATCTTTATAAACCATTTCGTCAAAAACATGGATTTAGCTATTTTGCCTTAGAAGGATCAAAAAATGAAATTAAATGGCAAAAAAATCCAAATTATCAAAGTGTACCAGAACTAAAATTTATAGAACCTAATCTTTGGCTAGATAAATTTAAAATAGACAAAGACGAAGAAATGTATTTTTTAATTAAGGATTTAGAAAAACTGGACTTTCTTAAAAATCCACAAAAATACGATTGGTAAAATAGGAGGAATAATAAAATATGATAAAAAAAACAGAATCTGCTACTAGCAGAAAAACAAAAGAATTAAAAATCATCCCATTAGGCGGACTTAATGAAGTTGGCCGTAATATGATGCTTTTTGAATATGACAATGATATTATTATCGTTGATATGGGACTGCAGTTTCCTGAAGAGGATATGCCCGGAATAGATTACATTATTCCAAATACTGCTTACTTAAAAGATAAAAAAGAAAATATCCGTGGTGTTATTATAACCCACGGTCACTATGACCATATTGGGGCAATTCCCCATTCAATGGCCAGATTAGGAAATCCTACAATTTATACTGCTGCTTTAACTCGCGGTATGATATTAAAAAGACAAGAAGATTTTCCTCACGCACCAAAATTAAACATAAATACAATTGACAGAAATGATAAAATCAAATTAGGATGTTTTGATATTGAATTCTTTCATGTTAATCACAATATTCCTGACAGTTTAGGAGTAGTTATTAAATCCCCTGTTGGAACCATTGTGCATACAGGAGATTTCAAATTTGATCATAGTCCGATCAATGAAGATCCAGCTGATATAGCAAAAATTACTCAAATAGGTTCACAGGGAGTTCAATTGCTAATGTCTGACAGCACTGATTCAGAAACACCAGGACATTCTCTTTCAGAAAAAGAGATTCGAGATAATCTTTCAGAGATTATTAAAAATTGTAAAGGACGTCTTATCGCCGCTACTTTCGCATCTCTATTAACAAGAGTTCAATCACTTGTTCATTTAGCAGAACTAAATGACCGTAAAGTAGTAATTGAAGGATACAGTATGAAAAGTAATGTTTCAGTTGCTAGAGAGCTGGGATATCTTAAGGCGAAAGAAAGCACTTTTATTTCAGCAAAAGAAGCAAACAAACTTCCAGATGATAAGGTTATGATTATATGCACCGGAGCACAAGGTGAAGGGAATGCTGTTTTAATGAGATTAGCAAATGGCGGACATAAAACACTAGAAGTTCATGAGGGTGATACAATTATGTTTTCATCTTCAGTAGTTCCAGGGAATGAAAGAAGCGTTCAAAATTTAAGAGATGCCCTATGTCGTAAAGGCGCTAAAATAATTCACTATGCTATGATGGATGTACACGCTGGAGGACATGCTCCTATTGAAGATTTAAAGATGATGTTAAATTTAATAAAACCAAAATTCTTTATACCTATTGAAGGTAACTATTACATGAGAGAATTACATGGAGAAATTGCTGAAAGTGTTGGCATGTCTAAAGATAATATTTTACTTGGAGAAAATGGAGATGTTTTCTTACTTGATAAAGAATCTCTTAAGTTAAGCAATGAAAAAGTTCCTGCTAGCTATGTCATGGTTGACGGATTAGGCGTTGGAGATGTTGGTCAAGTAGTTCTACGAGATAGACAAGCAATGGCTAGAGATGGTATGTTTGTAATAATAGCTACAGTTGATAGTAAGACAGGACACGTACGAGGAGAACCAGATATCATTTCACGTGGATTTATTTATCTACGAGAAAATAAAGAATTACTTGATAAAACCAGAGAAAAAGTTAAAACAATTGTTAAAGACGCATCTGCTGATAATCAAAGCATGAACTTAACACATGTAAAAAATAATATTCGTGACAAAGTTGGACAATTCCTTTATACTAAAACGCAGAGACGCCCAATGGTCTTACCAGTGATAATTAGAGTATAGAAGTTCTTAAAAATTTAATATTTGGCGGAGGGAAAGGTCGACTTATTAAGCTTATTCCGCATAATGCGGAGAAAATGAGAAAAACTACTAGAACATGGTTAAAAAAGGTAAAGAATTTCAATCAGATCTTTTCAAAGCCAGTAAAAATAATCCTCAATCTCCAATAATGAGTGGTCCACAATTCGGATCAAAAGATATATTCAATAAAAAGAATAAAATTAGAGAATGGATTAATGAATATAGTAGTTCTGTTATTCTACCAATTATTGCTTTAGCAATATTAGCTGGCGGCATATATCTTTATGCTAGTCAGAACAATGAACAATCAAATCTTTTTCCAGAAGACAATTTAGCAAACATAGGAGGCCAATTGTCTAGTGACCCTGAAGAAGGATTAATAGCTAGTTCGATTGAAGAAGATACAGAAAAAACTATTGAGAACATTATTCCACAAGGGAGAAAAGAAGGTAATTCTATTGTTGAAAAAGCAATCCAAGGAGATGGAGTAACCAATTTAGCTCGTAGAGCTCTTAAGGATTATACAAAAGATAATCCACAAGAAATAACAAATGAGCATAAAATATTTATTGAGGATTATATAAAAGATAAAACTGGCTCAGAACCATTAGAAGTCGGTGAAGAAATCACCTTTTCTGAAGATTTAATTAAAGAAGCAATAAATGCTTCACTTGAATTAACCCCAGAGCAATTAAGCAATTTAGAACAGTATAGCGCATTAGTTGCCTGGTGATGTAAAAAATAGTTCTTTGTGTTATATGTATTAAAAACATAAAAGCCCCCAATGGGGGCTTTTATGTATATGTTTTGTTCGTGAGAACATACTTATCTATTAAAAATAAATAAGTAATAACATTTTTCAAGCTAATAATTGGGCATTGCTCAATTAAAGACAAAAAATAAATGTTATTGCTGCTAATACAACTAGCAAGCAATAGAGTGAGAATCTTTTAGGCACAAGGCCTGTTCCGAGAAGGAGGGATTTCGGAACCTCCGAAAAGTCAAGATTCTCACGCTACTACCAGCTAATATGTTTTTAAAGTTGGCGATGATGAATCGTCTTTTTTGGTTTTTTGTAAATATTACATGAACCAAAGTATTTCTTAGACAATCCATCATCACTAGGATAATAGCATATACGAATATATTTGTCAAGGGTTTTAACTTTTTTATTCAAATAAAAAAACAACCATTTGGCGTTCAGAAAACTAATAAATATATTTTATTCAAAATACTGCTTTTGAAAATTGTTAGCCAAGTTAATAACCTTATCAGTATATTTATGCCAAATCCAACGAGAATAACGACTACCTCCTAAGTATTTAGCATAAGCAGTTCTCTCGCCTATCTCAGTTCTTTGATTAGCTCCTCCGTTAGATAATTTAATAGCCGCAGCCGTAAAAGCATCACGGTGATTCCAAGGATTAGGCGGATTATGTCCCGTTAACTCAGCTATTCTATCTCTATATGCCATCCAAGTGGTAGGAATAAACTGAGCTACACCCATTGCTCCTCCACATCCATACCATGGTTCTGCTGATACTGGTTGTGTGTCTGGATTTAATCCTAATTCTTCACAAATTTGTAAAAAAGCATTCTTTTCTTTATTGGCTTGAGTAATTTTACCTAAACTACGATAACATAGATACATATCTTTATAATAAGTACCAGTGCCAACATTCAAACCCAAACGTGATTCTGATTCTAATACACCTAAAAGAAAGGCTGGTCTAATTCCTGTTTTAGTTGCAGCAAAAATAGCATTTTGAACTGCTTCTTCTAGTGTTAAATTATATTTTTCTAATAAGGAAATTTGTTCCTTTATATATACAATTTGATCTCCTGTACTTTCAATCAATTGCTGATAACGTATATCTTCTCCTTTTGTTTTATCAAGCAAGTCTTCTTTCTGCCATTGTTTATTCTCAACATTTCTTTGCTGTGATAATTGAAAAGATTTTAAACGATTCTGTTCCTCTCTCTCTCCTTCTAATTCGTCTTTTTGATTTTGTAGCTCACCTTTTATCTCATTAACAGCCATTAGAATGCCATGAATCTGTTCTTGAACATTTTCTAATGCATTAAGTTCATCAAAAAAATCAGAGAACTTCTCATTTTTTAAAATAACTTCTAAAAGACTTTCATCATCGCATCGAGCCATTGTCCTAAGATATTCAGATAGAAGATCTTTTTTTTGATTAACATTATCTTTTAAAATATTAATTTCTTGATCTATTCCTTGAATATTTAAAGTGCTCTTTTGAATAATTAAATCAAATTGATTTAATTCTATTCTAATCTTATTAATTTGATCTTCTAAAATATTAATATCATTTTCAAGGGTTTTAGATTTTTGCTGATTCTGATTAATATTATTTTCATATTGATTAATTTCTTGTTGCTTCTGTTCTATTTGATTTTCTAAGTCTTTTTTTAAATCATCAATAACATCTGCATTTACAAAAGAAGGTATTAAAAAAAGGAATATCAAAAAGACAATCCCCTTTTTTTGGACAGCATTTAAAATACCTGACCAAATTTTAAATATATAGCTCATTTTACTCTTGCGAAACTTCTTCAACTTCTTCTTTAGGTTTACCTTTTTCTTCAACTTCTGCTTCTTCTATGCTTTCAGCTGGTGTTTCTTCTAATTCTTCTAATTCTTCCTGTGTTCTAGGTGGTGTTACTGAAGCAACTACATCTTCTGGATCAGCAATTAATTTAATTTTATCTGAAACATTAATATCTTTAACATATATATTATCATCAAATGTTTTTAATACAGAAATATCAACTTCAATTTCATGAATTAAATCTTGAGGCAAAGCTTCTATCTCAACACTGTGAATGCTTTTGATTAAAACGCCTTTATCAGTTTTAACAGCTTCAGATTCGCCAACAAAAATTAATGGCACTTCTACTGTAATAGTTTCATCCATTTTAATTTGTTTAAAGTCTATATGAATAAAACCATCACTAACAACATCTTTGGTTACATCATGAATTAAAACAACCCTTTCTTTTATCGATTCTCCGTCTTCTATCTTCAATTTAATTAAAGTACTTTCTCCTGCTTCTTTATAGACTTTTTCAAAATCATTATAATTAACAGACAAATTTAAATTCTTAACTTTATGACCATATAAAACAGCCGGAATAAAATTTTGTTCCCGGATCTTTTTTACTTTACGACCTAACTCCGACCGCATTTTAATTAATAGTTCTAACATATGCCTATATTAACTGAAAAACCTTTCCAGGTCAAGATTATTCCTCAATTTTAATTACATCAACAGGGCAAATATCAACAGCTTCTTTTACACATTCGTTATTGCTTTCACCTTGATCAGAATTAGTATCTTTAATAATTGCCTTATTATCATCATTCAAATCAAAAACATCCGGACAAACAGCCGAACAACTACCGCAACCAATGCATTCTTCTTGATTTATTTTTATCTTCATAATTTATTGTCACTTCCAAATAATTTAATTTTTTCCTCAACTTTTTTTTGAACAGCTTCTATCACAGAAGACATTATCCTATATGGAGCAACTTCATTTAAATTAGTTTCTAATGTGTTTTTTAATGTATTAACATATGCCATTCTTAATTCAGTATTAACATTAACTTTAACAACTCCTAATTGAATAGCTTTTTTAATATCTTCTTCTGGTGTTCCTGACCCTCCATGAAGAACTAAACCAATGTTTTCACTAGCAGCTTTATCTATCTCTTCTAATCTATCTAAAAATAAATGAGGATTTTTGCTTGATTTAAAAACTCCATGAATATTTCCAATAGAAATAGCCAAACTATCTACACCTGTTTGTTCAATAAATTCTTGAACTTGTTTTGGATCTGTTAAATCTTCTTTTTTTATTTCTACAGTATCTTGGATAGTTGACCCACCTCTTAAATATCCTAATTCTCCTTCAATATTTTTAACTCCTTTTTCTTTAGCAAATTCTACTACTTCACTAGTAACTTTTATATTTTCCTCAAAACTCAAATTTGAACCATCAAAATGAACTGAATCATAACCAGCTTCAATGGCTTCCTGAACTATTTCAAAGGTTCTGCCATGATCCATATGCAAAACCAAGGGCAAGCCAGTTTCCTTCTTGTATGCGTCAAGCAGGGCCCTTATATGCCTCTTTCCTATGAATTCACTCTCTCCTTGAGAAGTGCAAATTAAAACAGGACTTTTTAAATTCTGGGCAGCTAAAACTATAGCTTTAATTTGTTCTAAATTAGAAACATTAAAAGCTCCAATCGCATAATCATTCTCTTTTGCTTTTTTAAAAATATCTAACATATTACAAAGTTACAAATCCTTTATCTAAATTTTCCATCATTAATTTATCTATTACCTCTTCTCCCATATATTCAATAAACACCTTGTTCCACAGTGCTTCTTGTTGATGATAAGAATATCTTAATTCAAAATTCTTTTTCTGAAGTAAAGAAAGGACATTGTCGAATAAGTCAAAACTAACCAAAACTTCTTTTCCTGAATTAGCAGATAGGAAATATTGAGCTAAAACATCTGAACCTTGCCAGAAGTCAAATCCTAAATCAGGGAATTGCTGACTAAACTTATTAATACAAATAGATGCTTTAGTATAGTGCCATGCTTCTGGACTAATATGCGGTTCAGCTAAACGAGGATCATTGCAATCTTTTTTAGCTAAATATGCAGGCGCCATTCGCCAACTCATTTTTTCTTCATTAGGCAAGGGCATCTTGCTCATCTCCACTTTTAATGCTTCAGTCATTTTTTTAACAAAACCATCTTCATGACTATACATTTCAAAAAGACGCGAATGCCAATCAACCTCATAGGAATAATGAAGAGTCATAAAAAAAGAATAAAGAGTTTCATTTGGATGGCTTTTAATAACAGGAATAATGAAAACAACACCCACTTCCTTTAGATGACTCATATGATGTAGTTTTTTCTCTAAAAACTTCTGACCACTTCCTGACCATCTTTCTGGCAAAACCATAATTTTAATTTCTCTTTTTTCAAAATCTTCTTTTTCTAAAGTTTCATATGATTGAAAAAAAACATTATTAAGCCATTCCCCATCCTCAACAAATCTTAAGGCGCAAAAAAGCTCAAAAACATCTTCTTTCTCCAACATGCTATCAATATCATCATACCCTAGGTTTTCCATAATTTTCTTTGGTGGATTCAATTTAAATAATTCCTTGATTTTGTCTTTTTTAAGAAAAAATCCTGATAAATTATCTGTTAATTCTTTTACTGTCTTAATTAAATCCTGATAATTAACAGACGTAGAAGAATCTAATTGATGATAATGTTTTAAAAGATATTCATCGCTTTGTTTTGCCCTATTAATCAATGCTTGGTAAACATCTTCTGCCTGAGAATCTTTACTTAATTCTAATTCTTTCAATCTTTGATTAATCTTTTCATCATTTTCTTGAATGATCTTCTCAATAATTCCTTTCTTCCCAGAAATTTTTTCCATTTTTTCTTCTAAATTCAAAATGACCTCTTCAGGGGTTCTCAGTAGACCAGCTAATTTTTTTGTTTCTAAACTCATATTTTTATTCTTTCAACTTTAACTTTTTCCCATTCTCCCCATTCCCCTTTTTTTAATAAACCATTAGTTGCTCCCATTTTTTGTAAAACCGATGTTGCGTTAGCCGTGGCTAATTGAATTGCATGAACAATGTCTTCTTTTTCAATATATCCTGCCAAAAATGCTGAAGAGAATGCATCACCGGCACCAGTTCTATCAACTAAACCAGACTCAGGAATTCCAGCTGAATAATGATATTCACCATCAGAAACAACCACTCCTTCTGGTCCTTTAGTCATTATTACAATTCCCTTAACCCATTCATCTAATACTTTAAAAATTTCGTCTTCCTTATTAAAATCTATTTGAGCTAATTTGGCTGCTTCTTCTTGATTAACAATTAAAATATCTACTTTGTCTAATATTGCCCTAGTTTTTTCCAGTCCTTCACCTAATTGGCTTTGACCAACAGGACTAGCCATTGTCTTAATATCATTCTTAATTGCAAAATCAAATAATTTATCAAGTACCTTATATGCATTGCCCGATAATGAACCGGCATAAATCCATTTAGTATCAATTTTATCATAGGGAATATCTTCATCGGTCATTTCATGACAAGCACCTAATTTTTTTAAAATACTTCTTCCAACATCTGGCAATGAAATAATTACTGAAAATGCAGTTGGATATTTATCTGTTTCAATTAATAGGTCGGGAGAAACTCCTTGAGCAATCAATTCATTCTTAACTGTTTTTCCAAAAACATCTTTGCCAATTAATCCAAGATAAGCTGTTTTTAATTCTTGACGAGCAAAGGTTACAGCAGCATTAGTTCCGCAACCTCCCATAGCAAAAGAAGTACTATCCATTTTCATCTTTGAGCCCAATGGCATGCAAAGTCCTTTTTTAGTAATAAATTGATCACCTTCAACTACTTGCAAATCTGAACTTGCCATAAAGATATCTTGCGTAGCCGAACCTAATGTAATTACATCGTATTTCATAAAATTTTAAAATTTTAAAATTAATGAGCAATTTAGGTTTTTTTGAAGCGCGTCGGAGCCCTTTAGGGTAAAGCGTTCAAAAAAAGCTAAATGCGAATAAATAATTTAAAAATTATCAACTATTTCCTTTTGATTACTTTTTTGATTGCTTCTTTAATGTCTTTAGCTACCAAACCAAATTCCTTCATTAATTCATCTGGTTCTCCAGATTCACCAAATCTATCTTTAACAGCAACCATTTCTATTGGAACGGGACTATTTTTTCCTAAAACCTCAGCGACAGCTGACCCTAGTCCACCCATCATCTGATGATCTTCTCCGGTAACTATTGCTCCTGTTTGTTCAGCTGCTTCAATAATTTTTTCTTCATCAATCGGCTTAATGCTTGGATTATTAATAACTCTTACATCGATACCTTCTTTTTCTAATTCATCAGCCGCTAATAGGGCCTCATAAACAATTGGACCACAAGCGATTACTGATACATCTTTTCCTTTTCTAAAAACTTGAGCTTCCCCTATTCTAAAAGGAGTTTTTTCAGTAGTAAAAACAGGAGTAGCTTCTCTTGCAAATCTTAGGTAAACAGGACCTTCCATTTCTCCAGCAGCCATAGTTGCCTTCTGTGTCTCAACTGAATCACAAGGTGCCAAAACAGTTACATTAGGCAGACAGCGAGTAATCGCAATATCTTCTAATCCTTGATGAGTAGCGCCATCAGCTCCAACTGAAACACCTGCATGAGCACCAGTAAATTTAACATTCGTTTTGTTATATGCCACAGAAATTCTAATTTGATCCCAGTTACGACCAGGACAAAAGACTGAATAAGTGGAAGCAAAGGGAACCTTGCCTGTTAGGGCTAATCCAGCGGCAATACCCATCATATTTTGTTCAGCAATACCAACTTGAATAAATCTATCAGGAAATTCATCTCTAAACCAATTACAACGAGTTGACCCTGTTAAATCTGCTCCTAGAACAACTATATTAGGATTCTTTTTCCCTAATTCAACCAATCCATGACCATAGCCATCGCGAGTTGGTAATTGTTCTAATTTTTCTTTTTGATATAAGTTTTTAACTAAATTCATAATTTTTTTTTATTATTTAATCATCTTCACTTTTAATTTTTCCACCCAAAGTTCTTAATTGCTTTAGAGCATTCTTTTCTTCTTCACTATTAGGTGTTCTACCATGCCAAGAATATTTCCATTCTATAAAGTCGACTCCTTTACCAGGAATGGTATGCGCAATAATTAAACTCGGTTTTTCAAAAATTGCTTTTGATTTATTACAAGCATCAATAATTTCTTCCATATTATGTCCGTCAACTTCCATTACATGCCATCCGAATGCTTCATATTTTCCTTTTATTGGCTCTAATGGCATAACATCTTCTGTATAACCATCAATTTGAATATTATTGCGATCCATAATTTGAGTTATATTAAAAAGCTTGTTTTTACCTGCAAACATAGCAG
>CAYTNU010000011.1:0-17763 GCA_964439515.1 uncultured Candidatus Saccharibacteria bacterium
TATTTAACCAATAATATAAAGCTATTAAAGCTACAAAAAATCCTGATAAAGTTAAACTTATAATAATACTTCTAATTTGTTCTTTGGTTTTAAGACTATTAATAATAACAACAAAGAAAAGTAATGGAATAACAAACCATCCTTTCCAAATGCCAGCACTAATTTCAATATTGTTTGAAAACCAAGTAGAAATAGTTATCCCAAAGAGAATCATTAATATTGGTATCCATGTCTTATTATTAAAAACCAAACGATCTTTATTCCCAAAAAATAACCAAAAAATGAATAACCCACAAATTAATAATTCTAAGAAATTAATTGGAACCCAACCAATCTTAAAATTAACCAAATAAAGTGGCAGAGAAAAAACTATAACATATACAATCCAGTTAATAATCTTACAAGACATTTAATCCAGAGGCGTCGTCCTTAAAATGACGCCCTTGTGCTCAAGGGACATCATTTTGAAGGACAAGCCTCTTTTGTTAATATAATAGTTGATAAACCTAAAATTATCATTAAGAGAGCCAAAACACTTGGTTGATAAATTGCTGTTTCAAAAAAACTATGAATAAAAAAATAAACCAAAGAACCAATTAAAGAGATTGAAAAATATCTTATATCACTATTTTTAGTGTCTCTAATTAACTGAAACAAATAACCAATAGTACCTAAAATTAAAATTAACCAAATAAATAAAACAAATATACCCATCTCAGAAAAAATATCCAAATAAAGATTATGGGCAGTTATTGGATTCCGATAATCAAGATCTGAATCAATTTCTAATGAATAATTTCCTAGTCCCATACCAGACCAAAAATTATTTAAACCAATTTCCCCAGCTTGTTGCCACATCTCCAATCTCCCAACATTTGATCCTTCATTTAAATCAAATGAAGAATAAAATCTATCTGAAATAGGAGTAATTGGAATTATGAAAATCAAAAGAGATAAACAAAATAAAATAGCTAATTTTCTTCCCCTTAGACCACTCTCTCTCCAAAGTAAAATAGATAATATTAAAAAAGTAATAATAATTGCAAAATAAGCGCCACGAGAAAAAGACAATAACAAACCAATGAATAATAAAAAATAAATAGAAAATAATAAAATTCTATTAAAATTTTTAAAGTAAAGAATAACTACTAATGGGATAATTAATCCCAAATAAAAAGAAAACATATGAGGATCAGAAAACAAAGAAAAAGACCTCATAATCGTTTCTCCGCCAACATTAACCAGCCAACTAGGATAAGCTAAAATCATTTCTCCTAAATTAAAACCAGAAAAAATAGGTAAAACATTTACAGCCCAAAAACCATAAACTTTTTCTAGTTTAAAAATAAACTGAAATAAAAACTGAAATAAACCAATTAAAGCGAATAATCCGCTAGCTATAAATAGAATTTTTATTACTTTCTCAATTTTTATCCAATTATCAATCAAAGTAATAACTAAAAAATATATTAAAAAAATTGAAATAAAAAAAACTATTTTTCTTAATCCCCAAGAAATATTTTCTGCATTAATTAAAGAAATCCCAGATAAAATTAAAAATAAAAACAGGCTCATTGCCTGAAGATTATAAAACTTAAAACATTTTTGATAAATTTTTATCAAACACACAAGAAATAATAATATTATAAAAACACGCAAAGAGGATAAATCAAAACCATATCCTGGATTTAAGGCAATCTGGAAGGGGATATAGGCAATCAAAATAAGAAACCATTTAAACATATTAATTTCGTTTTCTAAACACAAGATTTAATCCTTTAAATTCACCGATTAAATATAAAAAACCAAAATAAATTAAAGTAGATAAAATAATCAAAACAAACAAAGGCCAATTAGATAAGAAATAAAATACCATAACCATCATCAATCCAGCTAATAAATATCTAAAAACCAATTTAAAAGAAGGTAATTTATCAAGAATTTTAGAAAGAGCAACCAACATTAAAGCAGTAACCACTAATTCAGTTAGAAGAGTTGTCCAGGCAGCGCCATAATACGAATATTTAGGAATCAAAATAAAATTAGCTATTAAATTAATAATTACTCCCAACCCATAAATATAAGTCAAACTTTTTTGTTTTTTTAAAGAAATAATCATATTAGAAAAAAGAACTCCTAAAAAAATAATTCCAGCTGCAATAATTAAAATATTTAAAACTCCCGCCGAAAGAATAAAGTCTTGACCAGCAACTAAAACAACTGCTTCTTTAGAAACAAAAATAACTCCAATAATCATTGGAATAATAAAAATTAATAAGATATCTAAAGTTTTTTGAGTAATTTGTTTAAATTTTTCTCTAGCAGAGAAAGCATATTCAGACATTAAAGGCATTATTAATCCAACAAACATTGCCGGGAAAAAAAGTAAACTCTCTAAAAATTTATAAGCCAAATTATAAATTCCTACATCCATAGCCGGCTTCATTAAAGAAAGCATAATCGTATCTATTTTAAAATAGACCATAGTAAAAATAATTGCCAAAGCCAATGGTAACGATTCTTTCAATAAAGAACGCCAAAAAACAAAATCAAATTCAAATGAAATATGAATATATTTCTGACTAAAAAAGAAAACTAAAATAAAATTCATAAAAGAACCAAAAACCAAAGCACTAACAATAAACAAAAATCCAAAATCTTGTTTAATAAAAAATACTACTAATCCTAACTGAACCAATCTCCCAACTAATTCTCCAATAGCAACCTTGTCCATTCTTAAATGTTTTTGAAAGATACCTATTAGAACCTGTTGATTAGACATAATCCAAAAACCAACAGCCCCAATTAAAACACCAAACTTAACCTCAATAGGATATGGAAAAAGATAAATAATTAGTGGAGATAAAATAAAAATAAATAAACCAGCAAAAAATCTTAAAGTAAAAGCATTGCTAGCTATTTTTCTTTCATCTGCTTGTGGTCGAGATATTTCACACAAACAAATAGAATAGAGACCTAAATCAGCTAAAACAGTAAAGAAAAATAAAAAAGCCAAGATGGTAGAATAATAACCAAACCCATCTTGACCTAAATAACGAGTAATAAAACCAATTACAACTAAAGAAAGGACTAGCCCAATGATTCTAGCCCCTGCTGAAATAATAGTGTTATAAGCTATTTTCCTGCTTAACATATCCTATTTTGCGTATTCTACATCAAAAACAACAGCGTCTTTAATAATTAATTTATCTTTTTTAATTTCAATTACTTGATCAGCATTAATAATTAATGGTTTTTTTAAAAAACCTATTAAATCTCCTTGAATATAATATTTAACAACTCTCTGATTAATAGTGTCTATCTCAAAATCAATTACCCTGCCAAGTAATTGACCACTCTGAGTAACGGCTTTATTATTGATAATATTTTTAGCCTCAATAAACATTAATTAGTTGGTTTAATGATTATTCTTCTTTCTAAATTATACCCAATACTTTCGGTGCTTACTTCTGGTCTATTAACTAATGCTAAATGAATAATCCTTCTTTCATAAGAAGACATTGGCTGAAGGGTAAGGGTTACTTTTTCTAACAACACTTTTTCAGCTACATTTTCAGCTAAATCTTTTAACAAATCAATCCTCTGTTTACGATAACTATTAACATCTAAAACAAATGGAGTTGACTCTTCGTTTTTTTTATTAACTAAAATCCGAGCAATATGTTGTAATGCATCTAAATTCGCTCCAGCTTGACCAATTAAAAATCCGGCATGTTCAGTTTGGATGTTAACTAAAATATCATCTGATTGTAAATCATCAATACTTACATCACCTTTAAAATGTATAGTATTTAATAATTCCTCAACTGTTTTTTTAATAATATTTATTTTATCCATATGTTTTAATTTAAATCTTTAATAATTCCATTTTTAGTAAAATATTGTTGAACTATACCAAAAATAGTTATTACTATCCAATAAAGAGGAAGAGCTGACGGTAAATTCCATGCGATAAAAATAGTAATCATAGGCATGAAATACAACATTTGTTGACTCATTATTGAAGAAAAATCTAAACCACCTGACTTGCTTTTATCCTTAGTAATATTTTGGGGTAAAATCATTTTAGACTGAATAAATTGAAAAAATCCAGCCAGAATAGCTAAAAAAATATTTTTTTGAGAAAGATTAATTAATCCTAAAAACATTAAATTTAATGAATCTGGTCTTTGAATAAAACCATAAAGAATATTTAATGTTTCCATATTTAAACCACTAAAGAAAACTCGGTAAAGCGCTATTAAAATTGGCAATTGAATTAGGATAGGCAGACAACCAGCCATAGGATTCACCTTATGCTTCTTATATAGTTCCATCATCACCTTGGCCTGTTCTTCTTTATTCTTGTATTTTTTTTGTATCTCTTTGATTTTGGGCTGTAAGAAGCTAATTGCTTTTTGTGACTGAATAGCTTTTTTAGAAAGAGGATAAAGAATAAATCGAATTAAAATTGTTAAAAGAATGATAGCAATACCTAAATCGTTTCCAGGAACAATATTGTAAATCCATATAAGAGCATTAAATAGTGGGCGATAAAGAACTTCATTAAAAATGGTAATTATAAAATCCATAATTCTATTTAATCAATTTTATTTTTTTAAATAAATTAATTATTTCCTTTTTTATCTCTTGATAATTTTTATTAATTATTTCTTTTTCAACCAAGATAACAACATCAAAGCCAATTTCCATTTGATCAAAACTTAATCTAACAATCTCTTCTAATTGTCGCCTAATTTTATTCCTCAAGACTGCCTTTTTAGATATTTTTAATCCAATCACAAACGCAAAACGATTAAATTTTAAATCATTTTTTAAAAACTTAATTCCAATAAAACCATTTCTACTATATCTTCCTTGCTTAAATATTTTTTTAAAATCGTTATCTCTTTTTAATTTATATTCACGAGATAGCATATATAAACTAAACGGTTAGTTTTTTCCGTTTTTTTATTCTCCTTTTAGATAAAACACGACGACCATATTCAGTAGACATTCTTGCTTTAAACCCGTGTGTTTTTTTTCTTTTTTTCTTTTTTGGATTATAGGTTAATGACATTTTATGATATATTTTATTAAGTATTTAATACTAAGCTTATCATTTAATAAGTGGATAGTCAAATTAGATTATTTATAAACACTTCATGCACAGCTTGTTAACAAAACCAAGTTGTTCTAATATCTTTATTATTATGATATAATATTTTTAAGTATTACTTATTATTTTTATGGACATAAAAGACCTTTGGCAAATCGTTTTGGGAGAAGTTGAACTAACTATTTCTAAAGCTAATTTTATTACTTGGTTTAAAAGTACTAGAATCCACTCTAAAAAAGATGGAGTGATTACAATAAGTGCACCAAATGGATTTACTAAAGAATGGTTAGAAAATAAATATAATAAATTAATTTTAAAAATTCTACGAAACAATTCTCCAGATATTAAAGAACTGCAATTTGTTATTGGGGAAAGCAAACCAATAATAAATATTAAAAACTTAAAAAACCCATCGGCTACTCTAGCAAATAATCAATTAAATTTTCAAGAATTTAATCTCAATAAAGAAACAAACCTTAATCCTAAATATACTTTTAATAATTTTGTTATTGGCTCTTTTAACGAATTAGCTCAAGCAGCTAGTATGGGAGTAGTGAAGCACTCAGGTACTCTTTACAATCCACTTTTTATTTATGGCGGTGTTGGATTGGGAAAAACTCATCTACTTCAAGCAATTGGCAATAAATTGTATAAAAAATATCCTAATAGAAAAATAAAATATTTAAGTTCTGAAAAATATACAAGAGAATTGGTTGATGCTATCTCCAAGAAGGGAATGGATACATTTAAAAAGAATTTTTATAAAACAGATGTTTTAATTATTGATGATATACAGTTTATTGCAGGCAAAGAAAAAACACAGGAAGAATTTTTTAATACATTTAATGCTCTTTATCAAAAAAACAAACAAATTATTATCAGCTCAGACAGACCTCCAAAAGCAATACCAACCTTAGAAGATAGACTTCGTTCTCGTTTTGAAGGTGGTATGATCGCAGACATTGGTCAACCAGACCTAGAGACAAGAACGGCAATTCTTAAAAATAAAGCTGAAGAAAAAAAAGTTAAGATACCAGATGATGTTCTTAATCATCTTTCAGTTAATGTACAAAGTAATATTAGAGAATTAGAAGGAGCACTTAATAGGGTAATTGCTTTTTCTCAAATAAACAACACTATTCCAACTATTAAAAATATTGATGAAATTTTATCTCAAATTATCAATACCCCTAAAAAAATGACTAATTGTAAAAAAATATTCCAAACAGTCTCTGAATTTTATGATATTAACATTAATGACCTATTCGATCGTTCTAGAAAAAAACAATTAGTTCAACCAAGACAAATAAGTATGTATTTAATTAGAAAAGAGTTAAATGGATCTTATCCATATATTGGAGAAAAACTCGGTGGACGTGATCACACAACAGTTATGTACGCTTATAAAAAAATAAAAAGAGAAATAGAGGAGAATAATTCCTTACAATACGAAATAAATTTAATTAAAGAAAAATTATATAATTAAATAAATTGTGTATAATTAAATTATTAAATAATACAATAAATTAATTAAGTGCTTATCAACAATTTATTAATATATTTATCAATAAATTATTAATCAAAAATTATCAATTATAAATTCAAAAAAATAACTTTTCCACATATTTTAACAACATAATAATAATAATAACTTAATAATATATATTATTTAATAATTATTAAATAAAATTCATGAATATTATTTGCCTTCAAAAAAATTTAAAACAAGCATTAAATATTACCGAAAAAATTATTGGTCGTAATTTAACGCTACCTATTTTAAACAACCTTCTTTTGTTTGTAGATAAAAATAAATTAAAAATATCATCTACTAATTTAGAAATTGGTATTAATTCTTCTATTATAGGAAAAGTTAAAAGTACTGGAAGTATCACTATCCCTGCTCGCTTATTAACAGATTTTATTAGTAATCTTCCAAATGAAAAAATTGAATTAAAAACTAAAGACAATCAATTGGAAATTAAATGTAAAAAACTTAAATCATTAATTAAGGGGTTATCAGCTGATGATTTTCCAATTATTCCAAAAATTACAGAGAAACCATTTATTAAAATTAAAGGAAGTGTTTTAAAAAATAGTTTATCTCAAGTTGTAGAATTTGCTTCTTTGTCTGGATCTAGACCAGAAATTTCTGGTATTTATATTAATTTTAATAAAAATTTAATTAAATTAGCAGCTACAGATAGTTTTCGTTTAGCAGAAAAGAATATAGAAATTAATAATAATTCTAAGGAATTAAAAAATCAGTCAATTATTATTCCTCAAAGAACGATTCAAGAGGTAAGTAGAATCTTAGGAGACGAAGAAATAGATGTAGAAATTGCTTTATCTAATAATCAAATTTTATTTAATTTAGGTTCTACTCAAGTTATTTCTAGACTTATTGAAGGACAATACCCAGATTATCAACAGATTATCCCAGATAGTTTTCAAACACAATTAATAGTTGATAGAAACGAATTGATTAGTAATATTAAAATTGCTAGTTTGTTTAGTGGGAAAATTAATGATATTAAAGTTTATATTGATCCTAAGAAGTCTATATTAGAGATATTGGCGAAAGATGCAGATATTGGAGAAAATAAATCTAAGATTGATGCTAAAATTGAAGGCAAAGAAGTAGAAATAATTTTTAATTATAAATATCTTTTAGATGGTTTAAATAATATTTTTAGTGACAAAGTTATTATTGGATTAAATACTTCAGCTAAACCCGTTGTGTTGCGTCCAGTTGGTGATGCGAGTTATACTTACGTGGTTATGCCTATTAAAATATAGAAATATAATATTTATAAAATAATTAAAAAAACGAGAGAAATCTCGTTTTTTTATTGACATAATTTAAATTTATATTATTTATTTATAATAATTTTGTCTTCTTTGTTGTTTAATACTTTATCATAAACGCGAACTTTAATAGTTTGTTTTATTTGGGAAACAAAATAAGTAGAAGGATTAAATGTAATAGAATATGGTGAGGTTCTATCTGTGCCAATTAATTGATCATTCATAAAAAAATCAACTTGTTTAATGCTTAGATTTGCGCTGGCTTGAGCTTGAATTGTTAAACTATAATCATTAATAGAACTATTATTTAGTGGTGAAATTATTTTAACACTAGGTTGGTTTTCTATTGTGTGTATATCATCATATTCTGTTGGTGGATTTTCTTGATTAGTTTCCCATTTTTCAACAGAAGATTCCCAGTTTTTAAACTGATCATCTTCTTTATTGATATAATAAAGAATAGAATGAATTTCTCGATATATTTTCTCATTGATTAATTCTGGTGGAGTTAATTCCGTTGCAATTTTATTAGAGATTCTATCAATTTTTATAATATTTTTATAAGCCAATTCACCATTTATCATTGGAGTTGTGCTTGTTGGTGTTTTTTCTGGTGACGTGAACAACTCTGTTTCCTTAGGAAGAAAAAATTCATTCTCTATTATATTTTCTTCATTACTAAAAATAGTGTTGTTATTATTACTTTTAATTTCATAGGCTTTTGTCATAAATTCATTCCAAATAGGCGATGCAACATAAAGTCCGGCTGCTCCTTTTTTCATTTTTTCTGTGAAATCATTATTCCCAGCCCATACGCCAACAGATAAGCTTGGCGTATATCCAATCGTCCATCCATCTGTATAATCTTGAGTTGTCCCAGTTTTAGCAGCAACTGGTATCTCTGGTAAATATAATTTTGAATTAGGACCGAACATTGGTATTCTTGCTGTTTCATCAGAAAGAATATCATTAATTTGACGAGCTATTTGCTTATCTAATACTTTAATTGGATCATCTTTATATTCTTCTAGTATATTTTTTTTACTATCCTCTATTTTCAATATTAAACTAACTGGATGTTTAATGCCTTCACTTGCAAAAACACCATAGGCGGCTGTTTCGTCAATAAGTTTTACTTCGCCACCACCCAAAACCAAAGATAAGCTATAGCGACTGCGGTCTTTTAATGTTGTAATTCCCATGTCTTGAGCTAAGGTTATTGTGTCATTAACACCTGCTAGATAAAGAGTTTTAACTGATGGTAGATTAATTGATTGAGCTAAAGAATCTCTCATGCTAATTGGTCCTCTAAATTTTAAATCATAATTATTTGGCTTATACTCTTTTTCTTCTCCGACTGGACCAAATTCTCCAAAGCTTGTTTCTAAATCGAATAAAATAGTTTCAGGACTGTATCCTTTACTGAATGCCGCTGCATAGGCAAATGGCTTAAAGGAAGAGCCAGGTTGTCGATTAGGACTAGTTGCTACATTAAATTGATCTTCACCATAGTCTTTAGAACCAATTAATGCTAATACTTGTCCTGTCTTAGGATCAATTGCTACTAACGCTGCATTAGTAGCATTATATGTTTTCTCATTTTTTTCTACACCAGTGGTGATAACTTCTTGCGCTAATTGTTGTAAATCCCAATCAAGTGTTGTATATACTTTTAGTCCAGCCATATTAATATCATTATAGTTTCTGCCATATTCTTCTTCTAAATATTCTTGAATCATAGTAACGAAGTGATGAGCCTTGAGGTCTCCCTTTAGGGCATATTTTAATTCTTCTTGTTTGCCTTCTTTTGCTTGTTCTTCTGTAATATAGCCAAATTTAACCATTCTATCTAAAATATATTCTTGTCTTTCTTTGAGCTCTTTTGGATGGGAACCATATGGAGAATAATAACTTGGTGCTTTTGGCAATGAAGACAATAAAGTTGCTTCTCCTAGTGTCAGGTCCTTAGAGGTTTTGTTAAAAAATGTTTGAGAAGCTGCTTCAATTCCATAAGCATTAGAACCATAGGGAACTTGGTTGAGATAAAAACCAAGAATTTTATCTTTAGAATATTTTCTTTCTAATAGTAATGACAAAATTGCTTCTTTGATTTTTCTAGTATATGTTCTCTCTGATTGTGGGCCACCAAGATAAGCATTCTTAATAAATTGTTGTGTGATTGTTGATCCTCCTTGGGCTATTTTTTTACCTCTAAAATTAGCTATAAAAGCTCTTGTGATTCCCTTCCAATCTAATCCAATATGATGATAAAAATTATCATCTTCAGCTATTATTGTTGAATTTTTAATAAATTGAGAAATTTCTTCAAATTGAATAATTGTTCTTTTTTCTTCACCATGAATATCATAAAGAATTATTTGTCCGGTTCTGTCATAAATTTTTGTTGATTCTATCACTTCTCGTTCATCTATTTTAGTTGGGTCTGGTAAATCTTTAGCAAAATATGCTAAAACACCAATGCTAAAAAGAGAACCAATGATAAAACAAAAAACAACAATTTTAATAATTGTCTTTATTATTTTTTTACTTTTTTTAATCATGTTTTTATTTTGACAGAATTGATTATTTTTATCAAGAGTGATATCATATTAATATGACTAAAGTAATAATAGACTCAAATAAAATAGATGAAGTATTAAACCGAGGTACTATTATTGAAATTTTTCCAACTAAAAAAGAATTTAGAGAAAAACTTCTTAGCGGTAGAAAGCTTAGATTTTATATTGGTTTTGACGCTACTGCTCCTACTCTTCATTTGAGTCATGCGAAAAACTTTATGTTGATGGAGAAGTTTCGTAAACTTGGACATGAGGTTATTATTTTATTTGGTGATTTTACTGCAAGGATAGGTGACCCGACAGGAGAAAGTTCGTCTCGTAATCAATTAACGCGTGAAGAGGTTCTTTACAATGTGAAAGAATGGGAAAGGCTTATTAAACCATTGATGGACTTTGATGATAAAAAAAATCCACCAAGGATAAGATATAATCATGATTGGCTATCAAAATTAACAATTGAAGATTTAATTAATTTGGCTAGTAATTTTACTGTTCAACAAATGATAGAGCGTGATATGTTTAGTAAAAGATTAAAAGAGAAAAAGCCAATATATTTACATGAATTTTTATATCCATTAATGCAAGGATATGATTCAGTGGCAATGGATGTTGACGTTGAGGTTTGTGGAACAGATCAAATTTTTAATGCATTATTAGGACGCAACCTTTTGAAAAAAATGAAAGGAAAAGATAAATTTGTTGTTGCTGTTACTTTAATGGAAAATCCAAAAACAGGAGAGTTGATGTCCAAAAGCAATGGAACTGGAGTTTTTTTAGATACAAATTCACAAGACATGTTTGGGCAAATAATGGCTCAGCCAGATGAAATGATAGAAACATTATTTATTAATTGTACCTTAATTTCATTAGAGGAAATAAGTAAAATAATGAAAAAAGATAATCCTCGTGACGCTAAGGCCAAATTAGCTTGTGAAATTGTAAGTATTTATTTTAGTGAAAAAGAAGCGAAAGAAGCAGAAAAAGAATTTGAAAAGATTTTTAAAGATAAAAAAAGCCCATCTGATATTCCTATAATTAAATTATCAAAGAAAAAATATAATATTTTAGATTTATTGTTAGAAATAAAATTAGCTTCCAGTAAAAGTGAAGCCAAAAGATTAGTTGAGCAAGGTGGAGTTAAAATAGATGATAAAAAAATTAAAGATTGGCAGAAAGAGTTAGAAATAAAGAATGAAATGATTATTCAGGTAGGGAAGAGAAAATTTATTAAAACAAAGATTTAGTTATTTATCCCTTAGCTAATATATTGGGATTAAATTTTCTTTTAAGCCTTAACCATCTAACTGGTTTTAAATCAAATGCTTTGTAAACAATTTCGGTAACCCTTTTTGCGAATGGAGTTAATTGTTTATATGAATCATCTAGAGTTTTATTAAGCGTTAAAATACGACATAATCTCCGATTTGGACTAAAAGGAGATTTTTTTATTTGGACACCGTCTACTAAAACAAATTCTTCTTTATTTTTGAGATGTTTTAAATCATAACCAGGTCTAAGATAATTTAATTTATTTTCTTCAATATTATAAACCCCTGCTTTAATTTGTTTATGGTTTCTTGTCCATCTGCCAGTAAGATTATGCGTTATCATTTGTGCGCCAACTTTTTTTTGACGCATTAAGCGATTTATTTCTTCTAAATCAATTTCATAATCAATATTAAGAAATTCTAATATATGAAAAGCTAAAATTAATGGTTCATTATTTAATAATTGGACCATATTTAAAGTAGGAAAAGATCCTAATAGGCGAGGGTTGCATTCAATGATATAAAGTTTATTAGTTTTTTCATCAAGAACAAAGTCTAATCCAAAGATTCCTTTATATCCCATTTCTTTAAAATATTGACCTATTTTTTCTACAGCATCGTATGCTTGTTTGGAAATATCTTCGTCAAAATTTGAAACAGTCCAATCATGACCACAAAAAAGACCAGACCCTCTTTCTGGATTAAAGAGTTCTGGTATGTCTAAAATTTGATGTTGAAGATTTGTTGAAAGAATTCCGTGTTTAGTAACGCATCCAGTAATACTAGGGGAGGATCCTTGAATAAATTTAGCTACAATTGCTTCTGGTGTAGGCGTAAATATTGTTTCTTCATCTTCTTCTTTCCATTTGCCTTTTAATTTTTTAACAGCTACATTAAAATCATCTTGGTTGTTAATAAAAAATGTTCCCTTACCTCCTCCTTTGGTTGGGTGTTGTATCACAAAAGGTATTCCATATTTATTAATTAAGTGTCCATAGTGTAATTTATCAACCGAAGCTATTTTGCCTGGAGGAACCGGTATATCAATTTCTTTAAGAATTCTTCTGAACTTTATTTTATTCTCAAATGTTTCTTTACCAAAAGAAGTGGGATTTGCTATTAATTGCCAATTATTTTTTTCACAAAACCGTTCCATTTTAGTAGACGTTTTAAGAACTAAAATAGCTGGTTTTTCATTTGGGATATTAAATTTTTCTATATATTTTTTTGTTTCTGGATGTCTAATAATGGTTGTTGAGTTGCGTGGTTTTTGAATGTGTTTTACGCCCATTCCTTTTTCTAAAGATAGCATTTCAATATCTTTTTCAATTAATTTTGTGTCTAAGCTATAGCGTAATGCAATAATCCTATAATTAGGAATAATATTTTCTAATCCTAATCTATCAAACGCATAAACTCCAGCGCCAAAAACTGGAGTTTTAATTTGTTTAAAAAATTGTTTAAGTGTTTCTAAATTATTAATAATCATTTAAGCAGAACGTGGTCGTCTCATAAAAACATTTTTAGCTGGATCAACTAAAAATCGTTTTAAATCACGACGACCTATGATTATATCGTATTTCATTTCGCTGCGGTCGGCCATAAACGCTTCGGTGGAAACTAGGCGCTTGTCCATATAGAAAGAAAAATTAATAATTGGTCTTTCTTCTACTCCTAGTGCACCACGAACTTTTTTTTGGTTAATTATTTTATCAAGATTTAATTCTTTAGCTAAAATAGAACAGATTGTTGTTCTGTATGCTCCTGTATCTACTTTTGCCATAATAGAATGTTTATTTCTATCAATATCAAGAATTTCAATTTGTTCATTAATGCCAATAACTTTGCGACCTGAGATTTCTTCTAATTCTTCTTCTATTTCGCCGCCAAATAGGTCTTTAGCAATCTTTATTCCCTTGTTAATCGTTTTAACCTTTAATCCCTTAACTCTTTTAAGTCGTTCTCCAAGGGGGCTTAGATTGGCAATCTGAATAGATAAACCGGGCCTAGTGTTGAGTTCTAAAATAACAGGTCCTTTTTCTCTATCAATTGCTATATCAATACCTAAAAATCCAACCTTTGTTATTCGTTGCGCATAAATTGCTAATCTTAAAATTTCTTCCCATCCGGGAATTTGAATCCCGCGTAAAGCTAATTTTGTATTTGGTATATATTCAATTACTTTATCTTTGTGAATAGCAGTAGTAGTGACTCCTGTTCCCATATCAATGCCCACTCCAACTCCTCCTAGGTGTAGATTTGCTTTACCACTTGAATCTTTTGTTGGCAAACGCAATTCTCCCATTACTGGGACAGAATTATATACAATAATTCTAATATCTGGGATACCTCTATAGGCATATGGTTTAAAGAGCCTTAATAGTTTAATCCTCTCTTCAAAAAAGGCAACATCAGGCAAGTTGGTCATAGAATAATTTCCTTCTAAGATGTTTAAAACATGACTTTTCAAATCATTGATTGTAACTATTTTTCTATTTGCCTTAACCCATGGATAGGGAGATCTTTTTTTACGAGCATAGACAATAAGAATTCCTTCGCCTCCTAATCCGCGATTTGGTTTAAGAGTAAAACTATTTGGTAATTCATTCCAATCAAAATTTTTAAGTTCTTGTATCTCTTTAATAATTGCGTAATTTTGTAGTACTGGTAAGCCGTTTTTTTTCAAAATTTTCTTTGATAGAAGCTTATTATCTGCAATACGAATAGCCCTCAGAGAATTAGAGGGCCGCATATATGATAGAATACGGGCGTTCATACCTAATACATGATGTGATTTTTTTAAGAAATCAAACATAAGTTATTAATTAGATTTTACCCGGTCGTCTTTTTTTTGGTATTTCAATGTTTTTAATTAGTTCCCTAAAACGAAAATATTCAGTTAAACGTAAGCCAGTCCATTTTCCTAAAAGAATGCTAATAATTATTGCTAAGAAAATAGTTGCAAAAGGATGACTAAGGACAAATATTTGTAACCAACTCCAGCTGGCTATCCAATAACAAATAATTGAAAGAATTAATGTTTCTGAGGTTAATAAGATTGCTCCTTTTCCTCCTCTTTCTATTTGGGCAACTAAGAATTTTTCAACTAAAGTTATCATAATTAAAATAACAAAAATAGAAATTGTAATTAAATCAGTTTTTTGACCATATGCGCCAAAATAGAAGATCGTTAAAACAACTAATGAAACAATAGTTAAGGTAATCGCCATGCGAGGAAGATAGAGTAATCGAAATTTTCTAATAAACAATCTCGTTAGAGTTCCAACTAAAATAATAGTAATAAAAAATATTAATCCATATTTTAGTCCAGTTACCAAGAAGGCAAAAGTAATAATCAATGGAGTATAAATACCAAAGCCCTTTATACCTATAACTTGACGGGCAAATGATATAACAATAGCTACAATAGGAAGCATTAAAAGGAAAACAAGTGTTTCCTTTGGTACTCCCTGATTAATCATATATTGTATTATAGGAGACATATTATTTAATGAGTAGAATGAGCGCAGCAAATAGCTGTTGCCAGGGCATCAGCTGCGTCATCTGGTTTAGGAATCTCTTTTAAATTAAGTAATAATTTTACCATTTGTTGAACTTGTTTTTTTTCTGCACGACCATAACTAGTAACTGCTTGTTTTATCTGTAGGGGAGTATATTCAAATACAGGAATTTTCATTTTTGCCATTCTAACTAAAATTACACCACGAGCTTGACTGACCTTAATTACGGTTTTAAGATTTTTGAAAAAAAAGATATCTTCCACAGCTGCTTTATTTGGTTTGTGTTTTTTAATAATTTTAGTTAATTCTTTATCTAAAATATTAAGTCGTTCGGCTGTTGAAAATTTAGGGTCAGTTTCAATGCAGCCGTATTCAATAATCTCTATCCCCCTATTTGATTTTTTAATGAGTCCGTATCCGATTATAGCGGTACCAGGATCAACCCCTAATATTATCATAATTATTCCTTTAAATTAGAATAAATTTCTTGTATATCATCATTATCATCTAATGCTTCGAATAGTTTTTCTAATTGAGTTTTAGTTTTTTCATCAATGATTTCTATTGGATATTTAGGTATCCATTCTTCACCTTGTCTATCAAACATATATTTAACACTTCCAGTTTCAGCTAGTTTTCCGCCAAATTTATTGAGAATATGTTTGATTTCAGCAATAGCCCTATTCCGATTATCAGTAATTATTTCAATAATCAATGCAATTCCAGATGGTCCATATGCTTCATAGGTAATCTCTTCTATTTGAACTCCTTCTAATTGTCCTGTTCCTTTTTTAATCGCTCTTTCTATATTCTCTTTTGGCATATTCATTCCACGCGCTTTATCAATCACAGTTCTTAGTCTGGGATTAGAATCTGGATCACCACCTTTTTCTTTAGCCGCAACACTAATTAGCCTTGATATCTTGCTAAAAATTTTACCACGCTTTGAATCTGTGATAGCTTTCTTATGTTTTATGGTGCTCCATTTATTATGTCCACTCATAATACCTTAATAATACTATTACTTAAGAATTAGTGTCAATGGAATTTAACTCTATTTTTCAATAAAACTATAACCCAGCCTAGCATTAGAGAGGAAGAAACAATGATAGAAAGATAGAGAATTAGTTTGGATTTTTGATTTGATTGAATATTTTGAGAGATAGATGCAGATTGTGTATTTTGAATATTGTTTTTAGGAACTTCTTTTAATAAATTATTAATTGAAGTAGTTGAAATTTCTTGAGTATTAAAATTTTGATTTTTAGTAAGATTAGTAGCTAAAATTTCTGATATTTCTTGTGTTTGTTTAATGTTTGGTTCTGGGTTATTACTAGAAAAGGTTTCTTTTTGATTTTCTATTCCTCTTGAAATAATATTTGCAGATCCTGGTGTTGGAATCTTAGTCCAGAAATAGCTCTCATTATCAAATGCAATACAAAATATTTCTTTATCTTCAGATAAATAACTAACTTCAGCGCCAATTGATCCATCCGGATAAATTAATTGAATCTGATCTGAATCATTATCAAGTTCAATTTTTGTTATTTCTTGTCTTAAAACTAAAAATTGATTAGGTGCCATTAAACTGTTTGCTGGAAAAAGAAAAGGAGAACTGCTTGCTTTTTGATTTTTTAACTGCCAATTAGTTAAATTGGCTACTTGGTCACTTTGATTAAAAATTTCAATCCATTCATTGCTAAACTCGCTGATAATAATAGATTGTGAATAAATATTTACTGTAATGATGTCTAAATCAGAAAATTCTCCGTCGCTTATCAATAGAGAAACAATGTATTGTCCAGGATAGAGATATGTATGTTTGGAGATTTTTTCCGTATCAGTTGCTCCATCACCAAAATTCCAAAAGAAAGTTAATTTATCATTATCAAGATCTAGTGAATGACTAGCATCAAAAGATAATTCTTGATTTACTAATGCGACAATGTCTGTGCCAGCTTCTGCCATTGGTGGTCTATTGGGGACAGAGGAGGTTGATCCTGTGCTTGTTATTGTTTCGTTTGTCTCTTCATCTAGTTCATCTTGAGCCGGTTCTTCTTCTTGAATAAATTCGCCTACCGTGATTAAGTCTTTAATATTATCAAATGTAACCGGTCCAATTCTATACACATCCATAATGTCTTCAATAATTTGAAAAGGCGTCACGGTACGATAGTCAACGATTGCTTGGGCTATAGCTGGTCCAATGCCAGGCAATGTGTCTAATTTTTCTAAGCTAGCTGTATTTATATTTATTAAATCTAAAGCCTGAACTGTTCCACAATAAAAAATCCCTACTATAAATAGAAAGATTTTTATATATTTTATTTTATCCCTCCTTGTCATATATTTAAATATTTTTTAGAAAAGTTTATCTTGATTTTCTGGATATTTTATTTCTAAGAGCTTATATGCGGATTTAGTAGCAATACGACCACGGGGGGTGCGATCAATCATGCCTAATTGGA
>CAYTNU010000012.1:0-11541 GCA_964439515.1 uncultured Candidatus Saccharibacteria bacterium
TAGAAGCATTGCCGGTTGATGTTGAAGTTAATGTGGCAAGTAGAGGATTACCTGGATTTGAAATTGTTGGATTACCTGGAAAAGCAGTGGCTGAAAGCCGGGAAAGAGTTAAGGCGGCAATTGTTAATTCTGGTATGGATTTTCCATCTAAAAAAATTACAGTGAATTTAGCTCCAGCTGACATTCCTAAAGAAGGTTCTTTTTATGACTTGCCAATTGCTATTGGAATATTATCGTCTATAATGGATTTTACCATTCCAGAAAAGTCATTATTTTTTGGCGAGCTTTCTTTTGATGGAACTTTGCGACATACCAAAGGAGCTTTTCTTCTCGCTTTATTTGCTAAAGAATTTGGTTATAAAAATATTTTTCTGCCCAAAGATTCAGCAAATGAATCAACTGTATTTTCTTCAATTAATGTTTATCCCGTAGAACGACTTTCACAATTATTAGCGCATTTTTTTGAGCGTCAGAAAATTGTAAAAGCAGAACGTAAGAAATTAGATGATGTGAATTTTAATACTGGTGAATTTGATATGCGAGAGGTCCTGGGACAAGAACAGGCAAAAAGGGCTATGGAAATAGCGGCAACTGGAGGGCATAATATTATTATGGTTGGCAGTCCTGGTTCTGGTAAAACAATGTTAGCTCGAGCATTGCCAGGAATTTTGCCTTTATTAAGTGAGAAAGAATCATTAGAAACAACAAAAATTTATTCGGCAAGTGGTAATATTCCTCCTGGCGCTTCAATGATTAAAGTTCGTTCTTTTAGGTCACCTCATCATTCTACTTCTTTAGCTGGTTTAGTTGGTGGAGGAACTAATCCACAGCCGGGAGAAATAAGTTTGGCTCATAGAGGAGTTCTTTTTTTAGATGAGTTTAATGAATTTCCACGATCGGTTTTAGAGTCTCTTCGTCAGCCATTAGAAGATGGAGTCGTAACTATTTCTCGAGCTAAAACAAGAACAGAATATCCAGCAAGGTTTATTTTAGTTGCTTCTGCAAATCCTTGCCCTTGTGGTTATTTAAATCATCCTAAAAGAGAATGTGTTTGTTCTCCGAGAGAAATTAAAAGATATATGAAAAAAATTTCAGGACCTATTTTAGATAGAATAGATTTACATATAAATGTGCCTGTAGTTAATGTTGATGAATTAGCTCAAGATAAGAGAGTAGAAAAGTTTTTAGAGAGTTCTAAATCTATTAGAGAACGAGTTTGTATAGCGCGAGAAATTCAGCAAAAGAGATTTAAAAAAAGAGGTATTTATAGTAATGCTGAAATGAGTAATAAAGATATTAAAAAATATTGTGTTTTAATTCCAGAAGTAGAAAAGGTTCTTAATCAAGCAGCAATTGCTTTTCAACTTTCTGCTCGTTCATATTTTAAGATGATAAAGATTGCTCGGACGATTGCGGATTTACAAGGAGTTGAAGAGATAGATGGATCTCACATGGCCGAGGCCTTGCAATATCGTCAGGGGTGAATAGAATTTTTAATTTTTAATTCTTAATTTTATAAATAAATTTTAATTTCTAATTTTAAAACATTAAAAATTTAAGCATTATTTAAAAATTACAAAATTACAAAATTACAAAATTTTAAAATATGCAAGATAAAGATAAAGTTTGGAAAATAGGGGAAGCAATAGCTAAAAAATACTTAGAAGATAAGGGATATAAAATTATTGAAGAGAATTATCGTACTAAATATTCTGAAATTGATTTAGTTGTTAGTAAAAATAATATTTTAATATTTGTAGAAGTAAGAACTAAAAAAAATAGTGCATTTGTTTCTCCTGAAGAATCAATTAATCAGAAAAAGCTAAAGAAGCTTTATTGGAATGCCGAGACATATGTGGCCAATAAGAGATATAAAGGACAATATAGAGTGGATGCTGTGTGTATTGTTTTAGGTTTAAATAATGTTATTAACAGGTTGGAACATCATGAGAATATATGATATAATAGAAACAATAAAACAAGTCATTTTTAACAAAGAAAGCTATAAGTACAGCTTATTGCTTTTTGAGAGTACAACTCTTGATCCTTTGGATAGAATGGCTTCAAAAAAAACATGCGTAAAATAATCAATTTTTTGATTAAAGGTTCGCTTTATTCGCTTATCTTTCTTATGCCTTTGTTTTGGTTACCCTTTACAATAGAGGCACATGAGTTTAATAAGCAATACTTATTAATCTTTTTAGTTAGCATAGCTTTTATGGCTTGGTTAGCTAAGCTTGCGATCGTTCGCAAGAAGTTGTTCTTTCGTAGGACTGCACTTGATATTTGGATTTTAGGTTTTGCGTTTATTATGATTTTAAGTGCAATTTTCTCTATTGATAGTATTTCTTCTTGGTTCGGTTTTTACGGTCGTTTTTCAGGTTCAGTAATTGGAGCATTGGCTTTAATTATGATGTACTTTATTGTGATTAATAATGTAAAAACTACAAGCAAAGATTCAAAAAAAATTTGGGGTCTTTCTCTAGAAGCGGTATATAAGTTGTTTTTGACATCAAGTTGGTTAGTTGTTATTGTTTCTTATCTTTCGGTATTTAATCTTTGGAGCAAGATTCCTGGATTGCCAGAGATAATGAGTAGTCGTTCTTTTAACCCAGTTAGTGGTTCGTTAGAGGGTTTAGCTGTCTTTTTAGCTGTAGCCATAAGCTTAGTAGTTGGTTTAATTTTAAGCCAAGGACAAATTAAAAAATCATCTAAATTATCTATTAAGTTAATCCCTGAATTTTCAAAAAGAAAAATTCCAAATAATTTTAGCATGGTAAATAGGGTTTTGTTTTTGTTATTTTCTTTAGTTTTGTTAATTCTAATTAATTTTTATGCTGCTTGGACAGTTCTGGGCATAACAATGTTTATTCTACTAATCATGGCTTTTTGGACTAGATTGTTCAAGGAGCGAGTTAATCTATTAACTCTACCAATAATCCTATTATTAATCTCTTGTTTTTATTCTTTTGGATTACCAGGTAAGATAACCTTCTTAAATAGCTTTGATCAATTACTTCCTTTGTCTCAAGAACTTGTGCTTGATTCTGGAACAGCAAGAACGATTGCTTGGCAAAGCTTAAAAGATTATCCAGTATTAGGATCTGGTCCTAGCACATACTTATCTGATTTTTCCAAATTTAAGCCAGTAGAATTTAATAATACTGATTTTTGGAATGTAAGATTTGATCGTGGTTCAAGCCATATTATGGAGATAATAGGAACCATGGGTATATTAGGAATTCTCTCGTATATTATGGTTTTGGGCGTTTTCTTATTAATCGGATTAGTCTTTTTGAGCCGCAAACGTTTAACTGCTCTTTCAGCTAATTATCCAATATCAGATAAGCGTCATCCAATATCAGTATTCCCTTTGATTTTAGCTTGGCTATCTCTTCTAATTGCTCAGTTCGTATATATGCAAAATATGGTTCTATCTTTCTATTTTTGGTTATTTATGGCCCTAGGAGTTGTGGTTTGGCAAGGAATTCAGAATCAACCATTCAAGAAAATCAGCTTTTCTTTTGATAAAATGCCTGAAATTGGATTAGTTCTAAATGTTGTCTTGTTAATTCTGATTTTTGTTCTAGCCAGTTTCTTTTATTTAGGAGCAAGATTCTATATCGCTGATGCTAAATTTATTAAACCAGTAGATAATAATCAAGAATTGGTGGATAAATTAGAAAGAACTGTTATTCTAAATAGCTATCAAGAAACTTATCGCAGATCTTTATCTCAAGCATATTTGATTACTGCTTGGGAAGAAGCTAATAAACCAGAAGCAGAGCAAAATATAGAACTTTTACAGGCATTAGCAGCTGGTTCTATCCAGCAAGCTCGTTTGGCTACTTCATTAAGTCCTAATTCAGTATCTGCTTGGGAGAACCTAGGAGCAGTTTATCGTGATACAAGAGGTTTGGTTGGTGGAACATTGCCATTTGCTTTAGAAGCTTTTGTTAAAGCAACTGAATTAGAACCAAATAATCCATTTTTCTATCGTGAGCGTTGTAGATTGAATTTGATTAGTGAAGAAAAAGATTGGGATGAAACAATTGGTTATTGTCAAAAAGCTGTGGAATTAAAAGATAATTATCTTGATGCCCATGTTCAATTAGCTTTAGTTTATGAACAAAAAGGTGACCTAGAAGAAGCATTGAAAAAAATGAATGTTGTATTAGAACAATTAAGAGGGGTCAGTTTCCAAAGAGGGTCTGATTTTGCTGGAGCTGCTACGGAAATATATTTTCAGACAGGACGACTTTACTTTAATCTAGAAAGAATAGAGGAAGCAGTTCCTATGTTTGAACAGGCAGTAATTATTACTCCGCAATATGCTAACGCGCGTTATGCCTTAGCTCTTTCTTATGAGTCAAACAACAGAAGAGAAGACGCTTTAATTCAGTATCAGATTCTTGGGCAAATGATGCCTGATGATGAGAATATTAAAGCTAAGATTCAAGAATTAAGTGGAGGATCAGTGGTTCCGGATCCGGTTGAGTAGAATAGGGACTTGACATTTTTTTCTGTATATGTATACTAAGCATATTATACTTTGAAAGGTATTGAATATAAATACTTTTTGTCAGTAAAACAAATTTAAGACAGTTATAAACCCCTTCTGAGTTACAAGGGAAGGGTTTGTTTTTATGTATCGTTATTAATACTTATGATCAAAAACCCCTTTTTTAAATTTGAGTTGCCTGATTTAATTGAAATCCAAAAAAAATCATATAAATGGTTTTGGGAAAAAGGATTAAGAGAACTTCTTGACGAATTCTCACCAATTATTCCATGGGGCAACAAAGAGCTTGAATTTCATTTTTTGGATTATCATCTGGATGAACCAAAATATGATGAAATTGAAGCTAAAGATAATAATGTTTCCTATGAGGCACCTTTGTATTGTCGTGTTAAATTAGTAAACAATAAAACTAAAGAAGAAAAAGAACAAGATGTTTTTTTGGGTGATTTTCCTTTAATGACTCAAAGAGGCACATTTGTTGTTAATGCTGTTGAAAGAGTAGTCATTTCTCAATTGATTAGATCTCCAGGGGCATTTTTTACTTCTCAATTTTCTAAAGGGAATCAAAATTTTGGAGCTAAAATAATTCCTAATCGTGGCGCATGGTTAGAGATTGAAACTGATTCTGATAATTCAATTAATGTTAAAATTGATAGAAAAAGAAAAGTTCCAGCTAGTTCTGTTTTACGTGCTTTTGCTGCTATGGAAGTTAATAGTCCAAAGGGCTTTAAAAACGGTGAGCTTTCAAGTGAAGAAATAAAAAAACTTTTTGCTGATATTAACAAAGGAGAAATTGATTATATTGAAAAGACATTAGAAAAAGATACAGCCAAAACAACTGGAGACGCTTTTATTGAAATTTATAAAAGGATTAGACCAGGTGATTTGGCAACTAAAGATAATGCTCAAAGTTTTATTGAAGCAATGTTTTCTTTTGAGCGATATGACTTAGGAGAGGTTGGAAGATGGAAAACAAGACAAAGATTAGATTTAAAAGAGGATAAAATTACAAAAAAAGATAGAACCCTATGTTTTAATGATTTAGTAGAAATTATTAAAAAAATTATTGAGTGTAATAATAATCCTTTAGCTAAACCAGATGATATTGATCATTTAAGCAATCGTAGAGTTAAAGCATTTGGTGAATTATTGCAAAACAAATTAAGAGTTGGTATGGCAAGAACAGAAAGAATTATTCGTGATAAAATGTCTACTTTAGAACCGCAGGATTTAGTTCCTGGTCAATTAATTAATACTAGACCATTTGCAGCTTCAATTAAAGAATTTTTTACCTCTTCTCAACTTTCACAATTTATGGATCAGCATAATCCATTAGCTGAATTAGAGCATAAGAGGCGATTGTCTGCTATGGGACCCGGTGGGTTAACTAGAGAGAGAGCTGGCTTTGAAGTAAGAGATGTTCACTCTAGTCACTATGGAAGAATTTGTCCTACTGAAACACCAGAAGGTCCTAATATTGGCCTAGTTGGTCATTTAGCTAGTTGTGCTCGTTTAAATGATTATGGTTTTATTGAAACTCCTTATCGTAAAATTAGAAAAGGTAAACTAACTAATGAAATTGTTTATTTAAATGCTTTAGAAGAAGAGAAATATAATATTGCTCATGCTGGAGTATCAATTGATAAAAAAGGAAATCTTTTAGACAAAGAAGTTGAAGCTCGTGTTTCTGGTGAACCAAGTACGGCCTTACGGAACGAGGTTGATTTTATTGATGTAATGCCACAACAACCAATTAGCATAGCAACTTCTTTAATTCCTTTTTTAGAGCATGATGATAGTAACCGTGCTTTGATGGGTTCTAATATGCAACGCCAAGCTGTTTCTTGTATTAAACCTCAAGCTCCCTTGGTTGGAACAGGCATGGAAGGTAGAGCAGCTAGAGATTCAGGTGATATTGTAATCTCCGAAGAGGATGGAGTAGTTGCGGAAGTTGATTCCGATATTATTAAAATAAAAGTTAAGAATTCAAAAAGTAAAAAATTAAAAGAGTATCCTTTGCGTTCATTTGTTAGGACTAATCAATATACATCTATTTGTCAGCATCCTTTAGTTAAATTAGGAGAGAAAGTTAAAAGAGGAGATGTTCTGGCTGATGGAGCAGCAACTGATAATGGTAAATTGGCTTTAGGTCAAAATCTTTTAGTTGCTTTTATGTCTTTGCGGGGAAATAATTTTGAAGATGCTATCATTCTTTCTGAAAGGTTAGTTAAAGATGATAGATATACTTCTATTCATATTGAAAGTTTTGAATGTGATGTTAGAGAGACAAAACTTGGTGCTGAAATAACAACTCCTGATATTCCTAATGTTGGAGAAGAACGATTAAAAGATTTAGACGAAGAAGGAATTGTTCGCATTGGAGCTGAAGTAAATCCTAATGATATTTTAGTTGGTAAAATTTCACCCAAAGGAGAAACAGATTTAACAGCCGAAGAACGATTGCTTCAGGCAATTTTTGGTGAGAAAGCTCGTGATGTTAAAGATACTTCTAAGAGAATGTCTCACGGTAAAAGGGGCAGAGTAGTTGGCATCAAGGTATTTTCTAGAGACAAGGGAGATAAACTTCATAGTGGAATAATTAAAACTATTCAAGTAGAAGTAGCTCAATTACGTAAAATTTCAGTTGGTGACAAATTAGCTGGACGACATGGTAACAAAGGAATAATCGCTAGAATTTTACCAGAACAAGATATGCCATATTTAGAAGATGGAACTCCTGTTGATATCGTTTTAAATCCTCTAGGAGTAGCATCAAGAATGAACATAGGTCAGATTTTAGAAACTCATCTTGGTTGGGCAGCAAATGCACTGGGGTATAGTGAAATTAGTCCATCTTTAGATGGTATAAGTGAAGAAGATATTAAGAAAGAATTAAAAAAGGCAGGATTACCAGAAAATGGAAAAGTTACTTTGCATGATGGTCATAATGGTGAGCCATTTGAGCATCAGGTTACAGTTGGATATATTTATGTAATGAAATTATTACATTTGGTTGAAGATAAGATTCATATGAGATCAATTGGTCCCTATTCTTTAATTACTCAACAGCCATTAGGTGGTAAAGCACAATTTGGTGGTCAGCGTTTTGGAGAAATGGAAGTATGGGCATTAGAAGGATATGGCGCGGCTTATACTTTGCAAGAAATGTTAACCTTTAAATCAGATGATGTAACTGGTAGAGCTAACGCATATGATTCTATTATTAGGGGTAAAAAGATTCAAGCTCCTAATGTGCCTGCTTCTTTTAATGTTTTAGTTAGTGAATTGAAGGGGCTTGGTTTAAATGTAGAATTAGAAGAAGAGTGAAATTAATTTTCAAGTATCAAGTATCAATTCTCAATCAATATTCAAGCATCAACAATCAATTGATAATTAAAAAATTAAAAATTAATTGAAAATTGAAAATTGAAATTTGATAATTTAGGGTTTATGTCTATAAAAACATCAGAATTTAAATCAATCGTTCTCAAACTATCTTCACCTGAAGAAATTTTGAGTTGGTCTCATGGTGAAGTCACTAAACCAGAAACAATTAACTATAGAACACAGCGCGCTGAAAAGGATGGTTTATTCTGCGAGAAAATTTTTGGTCCAGAAAAGGACTGGGAATGTTATTGCGGAAAGTATAAAAGAATTAGATATAAAGGAGTTGTTTGTGATAAATGTGGAGTAGAAGTTACAAGAGCATCGGTTCGTAGAGAACGAATGGGGCATATTAATTTAGCTGTCCCTGTTTCTCATATTTGGTTTTTACGTGGCATCCCTTCTAAAATGGGGTTAATTTTAAATAGTTCAATACAAGAGCTTGAAAGAGTAATATATTTTGCTGGTTATATTATTACTAAAATCAATGAAGATGAAAAAACTAAAGTAATTGGAGAAATTGATAGAGAATTAAAGCAAAAAAGCAAACCTTTAGTAACTCCAGAAAAAGTTTCTTTAAAAGAACAACGAGATAAAGCGGTTAAAGATGTCCGTTCGTTTTATCTTTACCAAATACTTTCAGAAGCTGATTATCGTGAGTTTAGTTTAAAATATGGTCAGATATTTGAAGCTGGAACCGGAGCGGAAACATTAAGAAACATTTTTAAAAAAGTAAATTTAGAATCATTAGCTAAAGAATTAAGTGATCAAAGTAAAAAAGCTAGTTCAGCAGCTAAGTTGAAAATTTTAAAACGATTACGTTTAGTTGAAGGATTGATTCGAGCTAAAATTAGACCCGAATGGATGTTCTTAACGGTTTTGCCAGTTTTGCCTCCTGACTTACGTCCTATGGTTCAATTAGATGGTGGTCGCTATGCTACTTCTGATGTTAATGACCTATACCGTAGAGTAATTAATAGAAACAATCGTTTAAAACGTTTAATTGAATTAAATGCGCCAGAAGTAATTTGTCGTAATGAAAAAAGAATGCTTCAAGAAGCAGTTGATGCTTTAATTGATAATAGTTCAAGAAGAGGACAGGTTATGGTTGCTGCTTCAACAGGACAGAAGCGAGTCCTTAAATCAATAGCTGATATGCTTAAAGGAAAGCAAGGTCGTTTTAGACAAAACCTATTAGGTAAAAGAGTTGATTATTCAGGTCGTTCAGTAATTGTAGTTGGACCAGAATTGAAGATAAGTCAATGCGGATTGCCTAAATATATGGCATTAGAATTATTTAAGCCATTTATAATTAACAAATTAGTAGAAAACGGATTAGCTCATAACGTTAGAGGAGCTGGTCGTTTAATTGAAGAAGAGATAGATGAAGTCTGGGATATTTTAGAAGAAGTTATTAAAGGTAGATGCGTATTTTTAAATAGAGCGCCTACTTTGCATCGTCTTGGAATTCAAGCTTTTCATCCAGTCTTAGTTGAAGGAAGTGCTATCCATCTTCATCCTTTAGTTTGTCGTGCTTTTAATGCTGATTTTGATGGAGATCAAATGGCTGTTCATTTGCCTCTAAGCGATGAAGCTCAAACTGAGGCCAATGAGATAATGCTTTCATCTAATAATCTTTTAAAGCCAGCCACTGGAGAACCAGTAGCTGTTCCTACTCAAGATATGGTTTTAGGATGTTATTGGATGACAAGAATTGAAGATGGTCTATTAGGTGAAGGAAAAATTTTTGCCAATCAATCAGAAGCTCTTTTGGCTAAAACTTTTGGATATGTTCACTTAAAAGCTAAGGTTAAAATAAGAATGCCAGAATATGTTAAAGAAGGAGAAGATAATTTAATTGAAACTTCTGTTGGTCGTATTATTTTTAACGAACACATACCTAAAGAGATGGGATTTATTAATAAAACTATGAAATCAAAAGATTTGCGTAAATTGATTTCAGAAATAATTGATAAACTTGGCATTCAAGAAGCAGCTAAAATTTTAGATAAAATTAAGAGAATGGGATTTAAATATGCTACTGTTTCTGGAATTAGTTGGGGAATGGACGATATTAGTGTTCCAAAAGAAAAGAAACAATGGCTTAAAGAAGTTCATAGTGATTTAGATAAGGTTCAAAAACAATATGATGATGGTCTCTTAACTGATTCAGAAAGAAAATCAAGAGTAATTGAACTTTGGAATAATATTACTGAAAAAATTGCTAAAAAGACACCGGAGAACTTAGATCCTAAGGGTTCTGTATTTAATATTTTTGATTCTAATGCAAGAGGTTCTTTGGAACAATTAAGACAAATGAGTGGAATGAAAGGATTAGTCGTTAATCCTACTGGTGAGATTATTGAATTACCAATTATAAATTCATACAAAGAAGGACTTACTGTCTTAGAGTATTTTATTTCAACTCATGGTGGTAGAAAAGGTATGGTAGATACTGCATTAAAAACAGCTACAGCTGGTTATTTAACAAGAAGATTGGTTGATGTCTGTCAGGACGTAGTTGTTCGCGAAAGTGATTGTGGTGATAAAACTGGTGTTTATATTTATCGTGAAGACGAAGAAGATATGGGAAATTCTTTAGCTCTAAGAATTAGAGGAAGAATATCTTTAGAAAAAATTACTGGAATAGTTAAAGTTGGCGAAATGATTGATAAAGAAATTGCTAAAAAGATAGATGAGACAGGAATTGATAAAATTAAAGTTCGTTCAGTTATTAGTTGTCAATCAACTAATGGAATTTGTCAAAAATGTTATGGTTATGACTTGGGTAGAAATAAATTAATTAAAATGGGTGAAGCTATTGGAATAGTTACTGCTCAGGCAATTGGTGAACCAGGTACTCAGCTTACCCTAAGAACATTTCATACTGGAGGTGTTGCTGGTGGTGGAGATATTACTCAGGGACTACCAAGAGTAGAAGAACTTTTTGAAGCTAGACCACCTAAGGGTAAGTCTATTATTTCAGAAGTGAATGGAGTTGTTAATAACATCGTTGAACGCAATGGTAATAAAGTTATTCAGATAGAATTATCAGATGAAGTTTTAACATCTGATAAAAAATCCAAGAAAAAGAAAAAAATTATTGAATATAGTTTTCCAAGCGGAATAATTGCTGTTGTTGAAAAAGGTGATTTAATTTCCAGAGGACAACAATTGAATGAAGGACATACTGATTTGAAGGAATTATATAAAGTAGCTGGAAAAGAAACAGTTCAAAGATACATTATTAGAGAAGTACAAAAAATTTATACTTTTGCAGGAGAGAATATTAATGATAAGCATATTGAAATGATTATTAAGCAGATGTTTTCTCGATTGAAAATTATTAATCCAGGCAGTACTAATCTTTTGTCAGGAGATATAGTTGAATGGAATCGTTTTCAAAAAGAAAACAAAAAAGTAGCTAAAAACAAAGGTCAAGCATCTATTGCTGAAACATTGTTATTAGGAGTAACTAAGGTTTCTTTAACTACTGAAAGCTTTCTTTCGGCTGCTTCATTTATTGAAACAACTCGTGTTTTGATTGATGCAGCTATTGCTGGTAAAAAAGACAAGCTAAAGGGATTGAAAGAAAACGTAATTATTGGTAAACTAATACCAGCAGGTACAGGTTA
>CAYTNU010000012.1:11641-16351 GCA_964439515.1 uncultured Candidatus Saccharibacteria bacterium
TAAAAAAGAAGAAGACGAAGCTCAAGTTGTTTCACCTCCAAACGAAGTAGTGCCTAATAAAAAAGAAAAGAGAATAGGGCTTTGGAATAGAATTAAAGAAAAGACAAAAAAAACAGAAAAGCAAGATGATTATTTTCTTGGGAAGAGTTCACAAGAAGAAAAAAGTAAGCCTGTTTCTAATTTATCGGTTGACGATAAGTTACCTAAGACAACAACAGTTAGATCAAATAGTTTGAGTAATTTTAAATTGCCAAAATTAGATTTTCTAGAAAAAGATAAAGGGCAACCAACTAGCGGTGACATTAAAGCTAATCTTAATATTATAAAAAGGACATTAGAAGATTTTGGTATTGAAGTAGAAATGGCTGAAGTAAATGTAGGTCCAACTGTTACTCAATATACTCTAAGACCAGCTCAGGGGATAAAATTAGCTAAGATTACTGGTTTGCATAATGATTTAGCATTGGCTTTAGCAGCTCATCCTCTGCGTATTGAAGCACCTATCCCAGGACGCTCTTTGGTTGGGATAGAAATTCCTAATAGCTCAATGGTTTTAGTCAGATTACGTAATCTTTTAGAAAGACCAACTTATCAAGAATCACCTAGTAAATTGACCTTTGCTTTAGGTCGTGATGTAGCTGGTCATCCAGTTTTTGCTGAATTATCAAAAATGCCTCATTTATTAGTAGCTGGAGCAACTGGTACTGGAAAGACAATTGCATTAAACAATCTTATTATAAGTTTGCTTTATCGTAATTCTCCTAAGGATATGAAATTGATTTTAATTGATCCTAAGCGCGTAGAATTGACAGCATATAATTCTATCCCTCATTTATTAACTCCAGTAATCGTTCAACCAGATAAAGCAAATGGAGCTTTGCGTTGGGCAGTTAGTGAAATGGAAAGACGCTTTAAAGTTTTACAGGAAGCCAATAAGAGAGATATCGCTGGTTATAATTCTACTGCACCAGAAGGCGAAATTTTACCATATATCGTTATTGTTATTGATGAGTTAGCCGATTTAATGTCTAGTTATGGAAGAGAAGTTGAAGGAACGATTGTTAGATTAGCTCAAATGGCTAGGGCTGTTGGAATTCATTTGATCGTTTCTACACAAAGACCTTCGGTAGAAGTTATAACTGGATTAATTAAGGCAAACATTACATCAAGAATGGCCTTTCAAGTTGCTTCTCAAATTGATTCAAGAACCATTTTAGATATGGCTGGAGCAGAGAAGTTATTAGGAAATGGAGATATGCTTTTTCTAGCCGGTAATTCAGCTAAGCCACGAAGAGTCCAAGGAGCTTTTGTCTCTGAAAAAGAAGTTAAAAAAGTGACTGATTATTTAAGAGAATCAAGTCAGCCAGAATACGTAGAAGAAGTTGCCAGTAGTTCAGAACCTAAACATCAAATTAGCATTGGATCTAATTCACAAGAGAGCAATGAAGAAGATGAATTGCTAGAGGAAGCTAAGGAATTAGTTATTCAAGCAGGTAAGGCTTCTGCTTCTCTGTTACAGCGTCGTTTACGCGTTGGTTATGCAAGAGCAGCTAGGCTATTGGATGTTTTAGAAGAACAAGGTGTTGTCGGTCCAGCAGATGGAGCAAGACCACGTGATGTTTTTGTTGACGAAGGGATAAAAGAAGACTAAATTAAGATTATGACAAAACAAAAAACTGAAGGGGGAAAATCAATAAGAGAAGATAAGATAAAAATATTAGATGCTACGGTTGATGAAATCAAGGGTCGTTTTGGAGATGGAGCAATTATGAAATTAGGAGAAGCTAAACATGTTGATATAGATGCTATTTCTACTGGTTCAATTTCATTGGATTTAGCTTTGGGAGTTGGAGGAATGCCTAAGGGCAGAGTCGTTGAGGTTTACGGTCCTGAATCAGGAGGGAAAACCACATTGGCTCTTCATGTTGTTGCTGAAGCTCAGAAAAAAGGCGGATTAGCTGCCTTTATTGATGCTGAACATGCTTTAGATCCGGAATATTCAAAAAAAATAGGTGTTAATATTAATGATTTGTTAATCTCTCAACCTGACACTGGAGAACAGGCTTTAGAAATTTTAGAAAGCCTAGTTAAATCTGGAGTAGTTGATGTTGTGGTTGTTGATTCGGTCGCAGCTTTAACTCCGCGAGTTGAAATTGAAGGAGAAATGGGTCAGTCGCATATTGGCTTGCAAGCGCGTTTAATGTCACAAGCTCTTCGTAAGCTTACAGCTATTGTTGCTAAGAGTGGAACAACTGTTATTTTTATTAATCAATTAAGAATGAAGATAGGAATTATCTTTGGTAATCCTGAAGAAACACCTGGTGGAAAAGCATTAAAATTTTATTCTTCAGTCCGTTTAGAATTACGTCGTTCAGCACAAATTAAACAAGGGGATAGAATTATTGGAAACAGGGTTAAAGCTAAAGTTGTTAAGAATAAAGTGGCTCCGCCATTTCGACAAACAGAATTTGATATTTTTTATAACGAAGGAATTTCTAGATTAAGCGATATTGTAAATACAGGCGTTAAATTTGGAGTGATTAATAGAGCTGGGTCTTGGTTTAGTTATGAAGGAGAAAAGATGGGACAAGGAATAGAAGGATCTAAGATTTATTTAAAAGAGAACCCTAACATTATTAAGGATCTTATTAAGAAAATAAAAAAAGCTGCTCAAGAGCAACAATAAGAACAATCATTTCTTTCTATTTTACGTATATTTTTTTATTTTCTTGTGAATGGTAAAAGTCCGGTGATTCGGGCTTTTTTAATTGCATTAGCTAATTTTCTTTGATGCTTAGCACAGGTGCCAGTTCTACGCGGAGAAATAATTTTTGCTTGACCTGAAATAAACCGATATAATAATTCAGTATCTTGATAATCAATTTTGTCGATTTTTTGTTGACAGAAATAGCAATTTTTCATAATTAAAATGGTATGTTTTGAACATTAACACTATCTTCTTCTTCAGTTTTATTTTCTTCAACTGGTTCATCTGCTTCGATTACTGGAATTTCTTCTTGTGAAGGCATATTTGTTTCTTTGGATGGAAAATTATTTTGATTTGTTGATTCTCTTGGTTTTTCATCACTTCTTGGACCCATTTGCATATTTTCAGCAATAATTTCTGTCTTATATTTTTTTATTCCGCTTTGATCTTCCCAAGAACGTGTTTGAATTCGTCCTTCAATTAAAATCAATTGTCCCTTACTAAGGTATTGTGAACAAATATCAGCTAATTTACCAAATGCAGATGCATTATGATATTCAACTGCTTCTTGTTTGTTTCCGCTAGAGTCTTTCCAAACACGATTAGTAGCAATGCTTAAAGAAACAACGTTTTGTCCTGAAGGCATTGCTCTGGATTCTGGATCCCTAGTTAATCTTCCTGCGATAATTGCTTTATTAAAATTCATAATTTTATTTTATTTATTCGTTAAGTATCTCTTCTAGTTTTTTATCTAAATCTTCTATCTCGGCTTTATTTGCTTTTTTAACTGATTTATTTTCTGATAAGACAGAAGCTTTTTCTTCCTTTACTTCTGTTATTTCTTCTGTTTCTAATTTTTCTATTATTTCTTCTTTATGTGATGGCTCTATTTTTTCAACCATTTTATTATAATCAATTTTTTCTTTTGAATCAATCTTTATTTCATCTCTAGTAGTAATGATGTGGCGCATAAGATTATCTTCCATTTTTAACTCTTGATTAAGTACTTTGACATTCTTAGGTGGTAATGAAAAATTTAATGTTAGATAGAAAGCTTCTTCGTATTTATTAATCGGATAAGAAAGTTTTTTTAATTGAGCAGTTTGATTTTTGTCTGTTTCTTTTTCAGAAAGAGATCCTTCTTGATTAATAATAAATTGTTTCACCTTCTCAATTGTTTTTTCAAGTTTTTCTGGTCCAAGTGTTGGAGGAAAAACTAAAATTATTTGATATTTTTTAGTATTTTCAATCATGAATATAGGGTATCAAAGAAGCAGAGAGAGGTCAAGGGTTTAGATTTTGAATTCAATGACATCTCCGTCTTGAACTATATATTTTTTCCCTTCTATTCTAAGCATTCCTTTCTCTCTAGCAGATGATATGCTTCCAACTTCAATTAATTTTTGCCAATTAATTATTTCAGCTTTGATAAATTTTTCTTCAAAATCACTATGAATAGCGCTTCCGGCTTGAGGAGCAGTTGAATCTTTTTTTATTGTCCATGCTCTACTTTCTGGTCCTCCTGTTGTATAAAAAGTTATTAAATCAAGAGCTTTATAACATTCTTTAATTAGTTCATTTAGATTAGAAGTTGGTGCTCCTATCTCTTCTGCTTCTTCTTTGGATAACTCAGAAATTTCTACTTCTAATTTTAAATCTAAAGAAATGGTATTTTCTAAATTTGAATCTGGAATTGAATCATTTCCGCTAATATTTAATACATGAATCATTTTTTTAGTTGTTAAAAGTCCAAGTTCTTTAATCAATTGTTTATGACTCATTATCTCTTCTTCTTTGCTTATCAGGGTTCCTCGTTCTAATAAGTCTTTTATTTTTTTAAGTATTTCTAATTCTTTAAGTATTTTTTTGTCTCCAGAACGAGTTTGTTTAGTTGTTTTTTCTATTCTATTATTAATAGTTTCTAAGTCCTTCATAATTAGTTCAGTATTTATTATCTCAATATCTTTTTTAGGATTAATTTCATTTTCAACATGAGTAATTTT
>CAYTNU010000013.1:0-14531 GCA_964439515.1 uncultured Candidatus Saccharibacteria bacterium
CTTAATAAGGCGATATTTTTGGTGGCTCCCCCGATGGGACGATTTTCGAACTTTTTTTACAGAAAATCAGGTGCTCGTTTACGGTTAAGACCCCGCCCACGGAGTCCCGAAGATGCCAACGGCAAGTTCTGCCCAAATAAGAAAAAGAGCTACCATAATCATAACACCTACAACAACTCGGTATGCAATAGTGTCACTTTTTCTTATAAAGAACTCATATGTGAGACCAGCACCGAGGAGGAGGACACCAGCGATAATAAAGTCAGCCAGATTCCAATTCACTTGATTGGTGAACCGCATCGCCAACAAGGGCATCAGTAATATAAGAATTACCATTAATACAATACAAATGATATTTTTCTTCATATGCCCCAATCCTACCACACAAACAAAAAACCGCCTAGAAATAAACGGTTTTAAATTAGCTCCTCATCGTGGACGACGTTAGAACTAAGATTATGGAAGCTGGAGAAATTTATATCCCTGATTTAAGTCTATAAGCTTAAAATTAAGTTTTACCCTACCCCGCTACTCACTATTTCTAATTTTTCAAGTTTTTCTTTTTACTGAAGATAAAAATATATAAAATTTCCAACAAAGCCAATGTGTTAATTACAAGAAGCGCGGCAAACCACCATTTTTCGTTTTGACGAGCGGACTTCCATAAAGCTATTCCTTTCCAGGATAAAGTCCATAAAACTACTAATAAAATTGCCCATAGATTATTTATGATAAATTGCTCCATAATATTTTTTATTAATTTATTATTTCTTTTACAGTTTTATTATTATACCATAAAACAAAAATCTAAGAAAGATTCTCGGATTAAAATGCTCCGCATGCTGAACGACGTTAGAACCTATTTGTTAGAAAATAAAAAAGACCGTTTAGGATTTCTCCAAGGCTAATCGGTCTTATTAAAGCCTTTTATATTTTTTACCCTTAAAGATAAACCCATCTTTAGTATCTTCGAACTCAAGATCAAGGTTAATATGCTTGCTAATTTCTTTAATGGACTTTAATCCAATTCCGAAATTAACTTTATTTCTAAATTTCTTTTTAGGCTTAATGCTGTTATCGAAAAGAGAACCTTGCCCAAAATCCTTTACAATAAAATTAATTCCTTCTGGATCTTCGTTTATAATTAAAATCCCTTGTTGTCCTTCTGAATGATCATATATATTCTTAATGATCTCGATCAAGATTAACAACAATTCTTTATTTTCTGGAAAATTGAGAAAACACATTAATCTTTTTTTTATGTCTTTCAAAAAGACACTTCTTGATTCTCCTCTTCCATCAATATTTATTTCCATAACCCTCCCCTTTCTCTTCCTATGTATTAAGAACTATTTCTAATAGAATAGCAAAATTATATATAAAGTCAACTTTAATCCCAATGTAAAATCCTTAATCAAAAAATCAAAATCCTTCTAAAAACAAAAAGTTTGTCCTATCTAAACCGGCTCCCCATTAAGGACACATTCAGAACCCTAGATTGGGATAAAATCAAGGAAGAATTAGGTTTAATTGGTAATTTAATGCAGTTACAATGAATCTTGTCTTATTTTGAATGCTGAATGATGTTAGTTTGCTTTATAAGCCGTTGCTTCAATCTCTATTGTGCAACCTTCTTTAACAAATCCAGAAACTTCAACTAGTGTACTAGTTGGTTTAGCATCTTTAAAAATCTCATCACGTAGCACTGAAACTATTTTTGATTCCGTAATATCTTTAATAAAAATTTGTATCTTCACTACATTATCCATAGTCATTCCACCTTCTTTTAAAATTTCTTCTATTCGTGAAAAGATAACTTTAGTCTGTCTCTCTGTATTGCCAGGAGCAACAACATTACCATCTACATCCTGAGATAATTGTCCCGTCACATACATTAATTCAGCATCTCCAAGAGGAATAACTATACCTTGGCTATAAGCTTTGGTGGGAATTTTTAATGACTTAGGATTTATTCTTTTAATATCTTTCATAACTCAATTTTACCATTAATAAATTCTAACGTCTAGTTCGAGATAAAATTAAAACTGCATAACAATGCAGTTTCATAGCTTGGCTCCGAGGGTGGAACAAAGTTAGAACTTGGTATTTTGGTTTTAGTTATCCACAATATCTGCCATCAAACTCTTGACATTGTCTATCAAAAATAGTTATACTGGAAACACAAGGAGTCGATATATGTGCGGCTAGCCATGATCGGCTTTTTTATTTAAATTTAAACAAGTACCTCAAAAATGCCTGGATCATTCTTGTCCGTCATTTTTCTGTTTATAAATCTTTTCATTATAACCTGCACTCTTGTGGGTTTTTTCTTTGTACCAATTTTCATTTTATAAACCATATCTGCCATTATCGCTAAACTATCTGCCATTTGGACATCAACATCTAAGTTTGACTTATTCACTAAACTTAAAGATGTAATTTTGTTTCTATAATCATAACTAGTAATGCCTTCTGACGGTATTCCTATTGATTGTAATCTATTATGCGCCTCTATTAGATACTTATCTTGATAAGGATCTGATTCTACTATAATTTTTCCGTTATTCTTACTTAGGTGTTTTATCGTGAACTCCTCTAACATTTTGCTATATGATCGTCTTAATATAGCAATATCATTCCACCCTATTTTTTGAGCCTTATTTTTGTCGGTTATAACAAAAGCCAATGACAAAAACTTTGCATTTAAAATATTAACGAATTCCGACCAAAATTTTAATTCTTTGGCAGAATCCGAGCGTAAGATTGCGAATGGACCTTTCTTTCGTAGCATATCTCTACAATGGAATACTATTTCTTCGTCATTAAAATACTTTTTCTTCAATTTACGAATTGATTTATCTAATTTTAGTTTTAATTTTTCAGGCAAAATAAAGCCCGACAAGACAAAATTCTTGGACAAATGATTAAAACTGGCTTTACCTGTTTCATCTAACGCTAAAATTTTATAATCTTTCATGGTTTCGTATTTTTGCGTGACAAAAAATAACTTTTCCAACATCTTTATTATACCAAAAAACCGCCAAAAAGGCGATTTTTTACTGGCTCTGCGGGTAGGACTCGAACCTACAACCTAGTGATTAACAGTCACTTGCTCTACCATTGAGCTACCGCAGAATATATTAAATTATACTAATATTCTACTCTATTACTCGTTAAAACGTCAAGGTATTTTTGAGCAGTTTTTTGCCAAGAAAATTTCTTTACCTGCTTTAATCCTTTATTAATTAAATCATTTCTTAATTTTTTATCTGTTAATCCAATATAAATTTTCTTATAAATTTCATCTATGTCATTTGGATTATTAACATAAATACCTGCCTCGCCTATCACTTCAGGAATTGAAGTAACTGGGCTTGTTATTACAGGAGTACCACAAGCAACAGATTCTAAGACAGGTAAACCAAATCCTTCATATTCTGAAAGATAGATTGTTAAATCTGATATATTATATAGCATTGGCAAATCCTTATCTTTTATAAAATCAATTTTTAAAATCGCCTCTCTATTTAATTTTTGATTAACATCCTTTGTTAATCCATCTATGTCAATAAATGGAGATGTATGATTCTTACCAGAAATTATAAATTGATATTCTGGCATTTTAATTGTAATCTTTTCAAATGCTTTGATTATATTATCTAAATGCCGTCTATTAACAATAGAACCAACATAACAAATCAATTTATCTTTAATTTTATATCTTTTCTTAAAATCTTCTATTTTGATTTGATCGTCAATTATCCTAAACGACTCGTCAACTGATAAAGGCATAACAAAAATCTTCTTTTCATCAACCTTATAATATTTTAATACTTCTTTTTTTGTATATTCAGAAACAACAAAAATATATTTTGCTCTCTTAGCTGAAATCTTTGAAAACTTTTTTAAAAGAATTTTGTCCCAAATACTTGGCCAATTATATATTTCAGGCATTGCCTCATAACTAATATCATGCAAAATTAAAGCTGTTTTTTTGAAATAAAAAATTGGAGAAACATAATCAGGACAAAACAAAATATCTAATTTATCTTTTGTTGCTTCTAGGTATAAAGAATAATGCCTGTACAAAGCATTGCTTTTTATGCCTAATGGCTTTTTTAATAACTTATACTTAAAATTGGATTTTTTTAATCCTAAATCATTTGGAATTTCTTCTTTGAAGTATAATATGAATTCTATGTCTAATGGCAAGTCAAAATCATCCCATTGTCTAAGAATATTGATCAAAACACGACCAACTCCAGTTCTATTTCCTTCTAATATATATGCTTCAATTCCAATTTTCATATTTACCTTTTTTATTTAAATAAAAATCTTTGATGCCTAATAAAATAGGTTTAATCCAAACTCTTTTACTGGGAATAAATAATTTAATAAATTGTTTAATAATTCTCCAAACAATATCTAAATGAATTATTGGCTTAATGTACCAAGGCGCATATTTTTTAGCAAAAATTAAACCATTTCTAATATGATAATAAATATATGGGATTGAAAATTCTTGACTACTTTTTGAACCCTTGTGCCATATTTTTGAATCAGGAACAAAAACAGTTTTAAAGCCAGCTTTTTGAGCAGAAAAAGACCAATCCGTATCTTCATAATATAAAAAATATTCTTCTGGTAGTAACCCAATCTTTTCTATTACATTTTTTTTAACTAAAATACAACAACCAGTTAAATAATCAGTTTCTTGTATTTCTGGTAAATCATATTGTCCCTTATCTATTTCATTGTATCCCCTCATTGTTCCTTTATTATATAACCAATTAACCTTACCTCCAGCAAACCAAATCCTATCTTTCTGATCGTAAAAATATATTTTAGAACCAACCATACCAATCTCTTCATTACTTTCTGCTGCTTTAACTAATTTACTTAAAAAATCATTTGATACAACGGTATCATTATTTAAAAGCAAAACATAATCAGCTCCATGTTCTAAAGCATATTTTATTCCAACATTATTTCCTTCAGAAAATCCTAAATTTTCTTTATTGTATATAATTTTAATATCTGGATTTGGAGATTGTGGTTTTTCATCAGAGCCATTATCAACAATGACTACCTCGTAATTTGGGTAGTCATTGTTTTTTAATGATTCCAGACACTCAAACGTATCTAACCAATTATTCCAATTAAGAATAATAATAAAAACTCTTGGGTTCATATTATATTACTCAGTTTTTCCGTTTTTATTAGTGTCTTGTGATGAATTATCATTTTTACCACTTTGTTGTTGTACTGCAGAGTCATCTCCTGAGCTTGTTTCTTCTTGATGAATTCTGCTTTGAATTCTTTCTTGAATCTGTATGCGTTCAGCATCTAAATTCTGAAAAAGTTCTTTATATTCTTGCTTCATTTCCTGAATTCTTTCTCTAACCTCCAAAGTGGCTTGACCGCCTAGTTCCTCTATAATCTCCATCATCTGAACCTGGCGAATAGCACTTTGACTACTTTCTAAACTATTTTTCAAACTCTCCTTAAATTCTTCCTTGTCTTGTAACTTGCTCATTACTTCGCCAAACTTATCTAAATAAATCTGACGATTCTCTTGAATTTTAATCATTGCATCTTCTGGTACATTTTCTTCAAGTTTTTTAAGAATTTCTTGATGTTTTAATTGCTGACTAGAATATTTATTCAAAAAACTCTTTAATTTAGAATCTTCAGGATTGTTTTGGCTAAATTCTTCAATTCTGCCATTTATATTCCTAATATTATTTTCATATCTATTATTAACTCTTTCTATCTTAGCTTGTAGATTAACATCATCAAAATTTTCTTGCACCATATTTCTTGTCTTGACCAATTGACGGCTGGCTTTCCTTAATTCTATTTCTGACTTTTTAATTGGATCAGATGTCATCCAAAGTTGAATAGTATCAGCTGCATTTTTAAACCAAGAAATAATTCCGGGTTCTTCAATGTTTAATTCTTCAACTGTTACGATTGCATCTTCTTCAATATCAGCTTCTTGAGCTAAAACAGAAAAAGAAAACAAAAACAGAAAAATAATTAACGGAAAAACAAATTTTTTACTCATATTTTTCTCCTTTATTATTTATTATTACCTATTAATCCCAATGAATGGACTGGCATTGCCCCAATAGGCAGGAGTTTTACCATCCCATTTTTCAATCCAACGCAATTCTACTACTTGAGCATTGGCTCGTAGCGCCTCAGCTTCAATCTTAATAGCTTGGGCCTTGCCTCCGGCTTCAGCAATTTTCTGATCAGCTTCAATCTTAATTCTTTCCAAGTCTCTTGCCGCCTTAAGTTTTAACTGTTCAGCCGTTACCTTAGCTTCAATTGCATCATTAAATGCAGCTGAAAAAGAAAAATCAATAATATTAAATTCATCAACTAAGATATCGCGCTCTAATAATCTTTCAGCTAAATTTTCTTTAATTTGATCTTTGACTGTTTCTCTTTTAGTAATTAATTCTTCAGCTGTAAATTTAGCTGTTACTGCCTTAACTGCTTCTTGAATAGATGGAGCAATAATTCTAGAGTTATAGTTCTTTCCTACTTCCTGCCATATTTTATTGGCAGCCATAGGATCAATATGATAGTTCAATGCAATCTTAGAAGTAACTATTTGTAAGTCTTTTGAAGAAGCACTAGCTGGTATCTCGTCTTTTTGAATTTTAACATCCATTTTAACTACTTGTTGAATAAAAGGCATTTTGATATATAGTCCTTCATCAAAAATCTTATCTTTAACTGCTCCAAATTGAAGCAATACTCCTCTCTCACCAGCGCCAATTGTTCCAAAAGCGCCAAATAAAAGAATTAGAACAATTAATCCAATAGATATTTGAGAAACTATCTTTTTTGGATTAAAATTTTTCATTTTCTCATTTATTTCTACTATTCTTTCTCTGTCCATATTTTTTTAAATTTTTTTATAAAACCTACCTCCAATAAATATCATAAAAAAATAATTTATTAATTTATTTATATATCTATTTTACTACATATTGTGAAAAAGAGAAAGAATTTCATCAAAATTATCATCAGGAGTTGACTTTACTCTATGCTCATATCCACATTTAATACACCTATAATTAATAATATACTTCTTGTTTTTAATCTCTACACCAATTGGTTCCATCAATCCCTTGCATTCTGACTTTCTATCTCCAGGATTAATATCAACATGTTTTGACCAGAGACATTTAGGGCAATGATCAGTGTATCCCTTGCCTTTTACAATTGCTCCACAATGTTCACAAGTAAAATCTTCTATTTTTTTTTGAAATCTTTTTTCTTCCATAATTTTTTAATATATTTCATTTTATCACAATTTAAAAGGAAACAGGAGATCTTTTGATCTCCTGCGTAAAAATAAATGATTATAATTGATTATCAATCCCTTAGGCTATTATTCTTTTCTGAAATACTCCTGAAAGTGTGTCGTGCCTAAAAGACATGCCTTCTTCTTTTAATGCTCTACACTCCTCTATCGACGCAGCAGGGCATGTTTTATTTCTAATCTTTGCCAGACATCTTCTTGTCCCATAAATTCGATTACAGGGTTTTTCATTTGTTCTCATGTCGCCCTCCCCTTTTTTTATTGTTTCAAATTGTTTCAAAAAGAACTATAGATATTTAATCAATATATATCATAAAATTATTAATTTGTCAAAATCAAATCTTTTTACCTGCCCTTTTTATTTTAGCAATCTTTCGTAAATCAGCATATCTATCGTTCTCGTCCATAATTTCAGAACTAACTATTTCTTCTATCACATCTTCTAATGTTATTACTCCAATAACTTCATTAAAATTATTAACTGCTATAAATAAATGATGACGGGTTTTAAGAAAAGAATTAAAAACTTCATTTAATTTCTTATTCTCATTTACAAAAAATAGTTCTTTGTTAACAACTTCCCCAATTGTTTTATTTAAATTCTTACTTCCTAAAAGATCTGATACATATAATATGCCAACAATATTATCTTTATTGTCCTTATAAACTGGAATTCTTGAATAACTTGATTCACTAATTAAATCAAATAATTTTTTATCTATTTTCTCTGAAAATTCTAATGCGAACATAACCGTTCTTGGAGTCATAACATCTTTCACTTCTTTGTCTGAAAAAGTTAATGCGCCCTTAACTATCCTTTCTTCTTCAATCCCTATATCACTGTCTTGGTCTTCTTTATGCTCTTCCATGATTTTCATTAATTCTTTTTTAGAATAAATAGTTGTTAACTCCTCTCCTAACGCTTTGTCTAACATCCATGCAATTGGCCAACAAATAGGATACAGGATATATAAAAATATTTTTACAATCCATACTGTTTTTGCTCCAAGGACAAGTGCAAAACGTGAAAAAACTGCTTGAGGAAGAATTTCACCGAATATTACAATAAGACCAGTTGCAATTAACCCAGCTGCAACTCCAGAAGCAATTGATCCAAGAAAAATAGCAATAGCTGAGTTTATAGCAACGTTACCAACTAATAAGGTACAAAGTAATAAATTGCCCTTGCTACGAATTGGATATACTTTTTTCGCATCTTTATCCCCCAGTGACGCTTTCCTTTTTAATTCTTGAGCACTAAGGCTCATTAACCCTAATGTCAATCCAGAGAATAAAGCTGAAAATAGTATAAGAATAAAAACAATTAAATAATTCATATTTTTAATATTATAACATTAAAATAAATATAAAAGAATAACCCCTAAACAGTTTTGCCTAGGGGTTATCTCGTTTGTTTTTCTATTTGTTTTTTTATTTTAGGCGGACATTTAATCCGTCTAACCTCCAAGTATTTAATCAAAGGTGTTAGAATTTGATTAGGAATCCTTTTCTCAATGCCCATTACATAGGCGACAGCACCAAAAACTTTAGCGCTAGAAACCGAATCGCCTATAATGGCCCGACCAATCATACCGCGAAATTTCCTGATTTTCTTTGGTGGTACTTTTGGTTTCCTATTAATAAGATTCACTCCAGTGATACGTAATACACGATTCTTAACCGAATAGCGAAGAGTTTTTTTCGAATTAACAACAAATCCAATTTTTTTAAGTTCTTTAGTTACAATAGCTTCTATTTGAAAAGGTATTTTACGTGAAGAAGTAAAAATTAAATCATCGACATATCGCGAGTATTTTAGATGCTTTCCTTCTACTATTACTTGACTGAATAAGTCATCTAATTCTGCAAGAGACAAAAAATGATTAAATATAGCCATAGATGTTGGAGCGCCTTGAGGTAAATGACCACGAAAAGTAACTAATTCCGTTAAAATGTTAGCTAAACCAACGCTAGCATTCATTTTTCGAAAATGCTCTTTTAGCATCGCCTTAGTCAATGAGGGATAAGCATCTTTAATGTCAATTCTGACGAGAAACTTACTACCTCGATGTACTAATGCATTGCTTTTTGTAGATCTACCTTTCACTCCGCCATGAGCATATTGATTAGGAATAAATTCAATCTTTTCAAGAAGTAATTTTTGAATTTTTTTCAATTCACCGATAGGCGCTTCTATCGTTCTTTTCTTACCATTAGATTCTTCTTTGCACCAGGTTCGATAATGTTTTCCTTTTTCTTGTAAGATATCTTCAACTATTTTTGGATTAATACCAATATAGTCGAAAAACTCCAATGTGCTCATCTTCTTTCTCTTAGCCATTTTTCCCTCCTATGTTTTAAAAAAACATACTGATTAAGTATTAAAACGACGAGTGAATATATAATAAACTAATAAAATAAGAATAATTCCGGATGAAAATAAAATAGTAAACAATCGCCAATTGTTTTGAACAAAAGCATCGCTTGTATAAACAATTAAAAATGTTATAGGCAGTTCAGATAAAAACGTAATCAAAAGATATTTCCAAAAATTATAGCGAAATATTCCAAATAAATAACCAGTTTCTGATGGCGTAGCAAGACGAAAAAGTAAAAGCAATAGAAATGTCATTCGCGATTCTAATTTTAATATCCATTTTTCTATTTTTTGTCGTCCTACGATCATACCAACAAATGGATACCCCGCATAACGACCAATCAAATATGACAAAGAACCACCTGCTAACCAACCGAATAAAAGCAATAACATTGTTATCGTTGTCCCCCATGTCGTTACTGCCAAAGGCACAATAGGGATACTACTAATCATCCCCAAAAGCATTGATATCGCTGAGATAGAAACAAACACAATAAGAGCAAATATTGGATGTTGTTCAATGAATTTTTCAAAAATCAATATTAAATCAAATAAAATATCTTGTGAATATAAAAATAAACCAAAGAAAAAAACAATAAACAGAATAAAAACAAAAAGAAGTATAATTTTTTTTCTAATATTTCTCATATTATTTTAAAACTTCTCTTTTCTACCTATAGATTATACCATAAAAAAACAACCATATAACAATGATTGTTTCAATCAAATAAGATTATTAATACAACAAAACTAATAATCAAATCTTTTCAAGAATCTCTTTTGGGGAGTTAACTAAATAATCTGGCTTATTCTTTTTTAACAATTTTTCTGAATTAAAACCCCATGTTACAGCCATAATTTTAATTTTAGCTTTTTTAGATGCGATAATATCCCTATCTTCGTCTCCGACATAAATTATATCATCAGGATTAATTTTATATTTTTTACACATTCTTTTTAGAACTAAGTGTTTACCAAACAAAAAGCTATCGGAATATATAAAATTAAACAAATTTTCTATCTTGTATCTTTTTAAAACAATTTTAACGTTTTCCTCTGAATTACTTGAAACAATTCCTAGGTTATAACTTTTATTTAATTCTTTAAAAACATCTAAAATTCCTGGGAATAATTTAATGTTATTTTCCTTTTTTAATTTAGATTTTATTTGATAAACAAATTTTGGAATTTTCCGAAGAGGAATTCCTGATTTTTGAATTAAATATCTAAATCCATGTTCTCTAATATCTTTAAAATTAATTTCTTTATATCCATCTTTTTTTAAATCATTAGCAATATCTAAAACATTATTATATGTATCCGCCATGGTTCCATCAAAATCAAACACAATATATTTTTTCATAAATTTAAAATAATATTAAGCACCGTGATTTATTAAACCGGTGCAATAACTGGCTGGCACATGGGCCCAGAACTACAATTAATCTTTATTTTATCATTATAATTGACTTTTACAACTATATCAAGCATCATGAATATAAAGGAGGGCTAAAAGCCCTTTTAAAATTGAATAATATATAATTAGATATAAAACAAATTCCAGAAAACCCTAAAAAGGAGGCACTAGACATGAACGAAAGAAATTTAATTTTACCAGGCAATCCGAGATATCAACCCAAAGAGATGAAGGATTTTTTCGGTTACGACAATCTTTATTTCGGTCTGGCTCAGGTGGAAATCGCCACGTTAGAAACTCTCGGCGAAATCGGAGTAATTCCGTCGGAAGAGATAATGATCCTGAGCCCGGAACTGAAAGAAAAACTACTGGCAATTCCGACGAGTCAAGTTGATAAAATCGAAAGAGAAATCACCCACCATGATGTCAGGGCCTGGGTCAGAAAAGCGCAGGAGATTATAAACCATGATTTAGCCCGATGGGTACATATTCCTCTGACCAGCTATGACCCGTTGGATACCGGAAGAATCATCCAATTCCAATCGGCTTACCAGAAATCCCTGAAACCAACGTTAAAGGAAAGTGTAAGCTTATTGGCTGATTTGGTCGAAAGATTCGCCAGACAGCTACAAATCGGCCGAACGCACGGCCAGCATGCCCTACCCATAACTGTCGGATTCTGGCTAGCAACTATTCTTCATCGGATCCTTTACAATTGTAAACAGATAGAGATCTATTCAGAAGGACTGGTTGGAAAGATCTCAGGTGCTGTCGGCGCTTACAACGCTCAAGTTGGATTACAACTGGAACAGCGATGTGGAAGCAAAACCTTTGAAGAACGAGTTCTGGAAAAGATGGGTTTGTCTCCGGCAAAGATCAGTACACAAATTCTTTCTCCCGAGCCACTCGCCTATTTTCTTTTCTCATGCGTCATGGCATCGGCTTCTTTAGCCCAATTAGGAAGAGATTGCCGTCATTTGATGCGAACCGAAATCGCCGAAGTAATGGAATCCTTTGAAAAAGACCAAGTTGGTTCGTCAACCATGGCCCATAAGAGGAATCCGATTAGCTTTGAAAACATTGAAGGAATGTGGCTGAAAACAAAAAATGAATTTGGCAAAGTTCTTGATACGCTCATTAGTGAACACCAACGCGACCTTGTCGGAAGCTGCGTTGCCAGAGACTACCCAATTATATTGGTTAATCTTCAACAGCAGATCAATACACTGACCAGAAAGAACAAAGAAGGAATTCCATTTCTTTCAAGAATTTTGGTTGACCCGGAAGCTTGCCGAAGAAATTTCGAGATGAGCTCCAATCTCATTCTTTCCGAACCATTGTACATTGCCGTTCAAATGGCCGGATATGAAGGAGATGCACATGAGTTGGTTAACCGAAGATTGGTTCCGGAAGCAAAAAGAACCGGCTTGCCTCTGATTGAGATTTTAAAAAGTCTGTCTGAAGGCAAAAAAATTATAGAAAGAATTCCGGAAGAAGTTCGCCAACTTTTGTATCGACCGGAAAATTACACTGGCAAAGCCGAGGAAAAAGCAAGAGAGATAGTATCCTCTGCCAGACACTGGATAAGCTATTAACTCAAACTTTGATAGAAAAGGAGATCATAATGGAATATAAAAAAGGATCACTCTGCAATGAAGGGAAAACGAAGAAAATCTGGGATTTAATAGGCACAGATGGAGTTGTAATTGTTGAAAACCAAAAAGCGATAACTGCCTTTGACAATCCTGATTTTACAAAAGAATTTGAAACCAAGGCCATTCATTCAACAAATACTACCTGTAGAGTATTTGAGCTCATGCAAAAAGCCAATATTCCAATGGCTTACATAGATCAGATCTCCCCGACCGAATTCCTGGCTGAAAAATGTACCATGATTCCCCTGGAAGTTGTAGCCCGACGGTTTGCCGTGGGAAGCTATCTCAAAAGACACCCGGAATTGTCTACGGGCAAGAATAAAATGCCCCATCGTTTCCATCAACTAGTCATTGAATTCTTTCTCAAAACAACCAATGGCAAACTGATAATTCCAGAACATGGGACGATATTAGAGGGTCTTGATCCAAAAAATGGAGAAGAAGATCCATTTATTTCCAATCCCCATGAAAAAGGATGGCATCTTTCTCATCCAAAAAAACCATCCTGGGATCCTGATGTAAGTCTGGAAAAAACCATTTCAGCAAAAAGAGTTCTAGGAAACGACTTCGAAGCAAAAATTAAAGACATGGAAAAAATTCTTCGAAAGGTTTTCCTAATTCTGGAAGGCGCATGGAATACTATGGGACTTCGGCTTATCGACATGAAAATCGAATTTGGGATTACCAGCAATAATGAACTCGTAGTATCTGATGTTATTGATAACGATAGCTGGCGACTCCGTGATGCTGACTGGCAAGAGCTCAGCAAGGAATCATTCCGCCAGGGAGAAGAACTTTCCGAAGTGGAAAAAAAATATGGAATTGTTTCTTCGCTGGTCAGTCAAATCAGAATCCCCAAGCAGGTACTGATTTTCTGGAAAGGATCGAAAAACGATCCCTCGCCTGATCTTCAAATCCCCTATATTGACACGGATGAGGTTATCCTTTCCGGACATAAGTCTCCGAGAATGTCCATTGCGCGCCTGAACCAAATCATCGGAGAATATCCCGATGGAGGAGTTATCGTTGCCAAGGTTGGACGAAGCAACGGACTCGGACCAATATTAGCAGCCAGAACTAACTGGCCAGTAATTGCCATACCGGCCACAGTTGAAGAAACACCAGAAGACATTTGGAGCAGTATCCGAATGCCTTCTAACGCTCCATTAATGACTGTCTGGCCGGAAGAAAATGCCATGTTGGCCGCCCAAAACATTCTGGCCCAGAAAAACCCGATGCTTTATATGAAAAGACAATTGGAAATTGAGGAATTCGATATCTAAATTTTCAAAAACATCAAACAAAAAAGGAAGAGTCACAATTGCTCTTCCTTTTTAATTTCACTATTTTTTACACACTGAGGTCCCTCGAACCGCTGCTGATTTTAGCTGGCTGTATGGGACAAACTCAGTATAAACTTTTATTAATCAAAACTATTTTCTTTTTTCTACTCCACCCTTTAATTTCTGCTTCTCGCTGTCTAGCTTCTTTTAAAGTATTAAATTCTTCTGAATATAGTAGAACAACTGGTCTTCGTAATTTAGTATAATGCGCTCCAGATTTTGATTCATTGTGTTGTTTTATCCTTTTATCAAGATTATTTGTACATCCTGTATAAAATGAATCGTCATTACATTTGAGAATATATGCAGTATATATCATAAGCAACAGATTGCTTGTCCCTCGGCTAAAGCCTCGGGATATGGTTTTTATCCCTCAGTTAAAGCCTCGGGATATGGTTTT
>CAYTNU010000014.1:0-8832 GCA_964439515.1 uncultured Candidatus Saccharibacteria bacterium
GCGACCTTCTGCGTGACAGGCAGACGCTCTAACCAGCTGAGCTACGCCCCCAATATTAAGTTTCAGTAGCGGCGACAGGAATCGAACCTGTAACCTCGGGCTTATGAGTCCCGCGCTCTAACCGATTGAGCTACGCCGCCATAAAAAAATTGTTGCGGGGCCGGGATTTGCACCCGGGTCTTAAGGTTATGGGCCTCATGAGATACTACTTCTCTACCCCGCAAAAATAGTATATCTTATAATTCAGGTAATGACAATAGGGTTAAAAGGGATATTCGATTCTTGCTTTGAAAGGTGAATTGTAGTAAAATAGAGATAAGATAAAGATATGAATTTACCGGTTTATTTAGCGGGATTAGTTTTTGCTGTATTATTATCCGGGATATGTTTAACGGCTATTTTGGTTTATCTTAATCCTATTTCTTCAGATTTATTAGTATTTATTCTTTTCTATTTAAGCATATTTATCGGTTCGTCTGGTATTATCACTTTAATAGGTTTTTTTATTAGACGTATTTCTAGAAGAAAAAAGGCTTCTCTGCCTATTAAACAAGCAATATATAATTTAGAGGTTTCTTTTCGTCAAGGTTTTCTTTTGTCAATAATTTTAATAGTTACTTTGATTTTACAAAGCGAGCGTGTTCTTAGTTGGTGGTATTTACTGATTTTAGTTGGAATAATCGGCTTAACTGAATGGTGGTTAAGCAGAAGATAAAATAGTTATGCATAATCAAATTAAACAAAAAGCTATTAAAGAAATAACTCAAGCTAATGATTTAAAAAAGCTTGAGGAAATTTATCGTACCTATATCGGTCGCAAGGGTAAAATAACAGAAATTTTACGTTCTTTAAAGGATCTTTCAGAAAAAGAAAAAAAAGAAAAAGGTAAAATAACTAATCAGATTAAGAATGAAATTAACGACATGATTAAAGAAAAAGAAAATAAATTACTTTCTAAAAAAGATGATAATAAAGGTTGGATTGATGTTACTGCACCAGGCATTAAGGTTCCACAAGGACATCTTCATCCAATTACTTTAGTCCAAAGACAAATAGAAGATATTTTTCAATCAATGGGTTTTTCGGTTCTTGATGGTCCAGAAGTAGAAACTTCTTATTATAATTTTGATGCTTTAAACGTTCCAAAAAATCATCCAGCAAGAGATGTGCAAGATACTTTTTGGCTTAAAGATTTAGATCTGCTTTTAAGAACTCATACTTCTCCTATGCAAGCTCGTTATATGGAAAAAAATAATCCTCCATTGAGAATCATTGTTCCAGGCAAATGCTTTCGTTATGAAGCAACTGATTCTACTCATGATATTCAATTTTATCAGTTTGAAGGATTAATGGTTGGGAAAGATGTCTCAGTGGCTAATCTTAAAGCCATTATTGAAGAGTTTTTAAAAGAATTTTTTAGTTCATCTGATATTAAAATTCGTTTAAGGCCAAGCTATTTTCCTTTTGTTGAACCTGGATTTGAAGTTGACGTTAAAAGGAAAGGAGGAGAGTGGTTAGAGATTATAGGAGCAGGGATGGTTCATCCAAATGTTTTTAAAGAAGCAGGATATACTAATGAATGGCAAGGATTTGCGTTCGGAGCGGGTATAGATCGTTTAACTATGATTAAATATCAAATTAACGATATTAGACTATTGTATAGCAGTGACTTAAGATTTTTAAAACAATTCTAATGAAAATATCATATAATTGGTTACAATCTTTTTTTAATAAAAAATTACCAGTTCCTGAAAAGCTGGCTGATTTATTGACTTTTCATTCTTTTGAAGTGGAAGAAGTTAAGGAAAACAATGATGATTGGATTTTGGACATAGATGTATTACCAAATAGATCTCATGATTGTTTAAGCCATAAAGGAATTGCTAGGGAAATTAGTGTACTTTTAAAATATCCATTTAAATTGATTGATTATGGAAAGAAAATTAAAGAATCTAAAGAATTAGCTAGTAAAGTTGTTAAGATTGAAGTAGAGGATAAGAAAATGTGCTCTCGTTATACTTCTCGTGTAGTTGTTGATGTTAAAATAGATTCTTCGCCTAAATGGATTCAAGATAGATTAATAACATGCGGATTAAAACCAATTAGCAATGTAGTTGATATTGCTAATTACGTTATGTTAGAAACAGGTCAACCAATGCATGCTTTTGATGCAGATAAAATAGCAGGTAATAAGATTGTTGTTCGTAAGGCTAAAAAAGGAGAGAAAATGGTTTCTTTAGATAATGAAAAGTATGATTTAGATGAAAATGTTTTAGTAATTGCTGATGAAAAGGGTCCAGTTTGTATAGCGGGAATTAAAGGTGGAATAAATCCTGGAATTGATGGTCAAACTAAAAGAATTGTTTTAGAAGCAGCTAATTTTAACCTAAGAGTCATTAGACAAGGTTCTAAGAAAATAAATTTAAGAACTGATGCATCTTGGCGTTTTGAAAATGGATTAGATCCTAATTTAACTCAAGAAGCAATTGATATGTGCACTTATTTAATCCAAAAAATAGCTAAAGGGAAAGTTCTTAAGGGATTAATTGATATTTATCAAGACAAAAGAGAAGCCAAAAAAATTAATTTAGATACTTTTAAAGTTAGAAGTTTATTAGGTATTAATATTTCAGATAAGGATATTATAGATATTTTAAAAAGATTAAATTTTAAAGTCAAAAAGACAAAAAACAAATTACAAGTTACTGTTCCAACAATCAGATTAGACCTTTCTATCCCTGAAGATTTGATTGAAGAGATTGGCCGCATTTATGGTTTTGAAAAAATTCCTAGTCAATTGCCAAATGCTTTTTTGATCCCATCTAAAAAAAGAGAAGATTTAATTTATCAGAATAAAATTAAAGACATATTAACTAATTTAGGATTTAGCGAGGTATATAACTATTCCTTATTAAGTAATAAAGAATCAATTAAATTAGCTAATCCAGTCAGTCAGGAACAGAAATATTTAAGATCTAGTTTAATGACTCTTTTAATTAAGAACATTAAAGATAATAAGAGATATTTTGAACGTGTAAGATTATTTGAAATTGGCAAGGTCTTTTACTTAGATAAGCGTCAAGTTATAGAGAAAAAGAAATTAGCTTGTATTATTTCTCTAGATGAAAAAAAGAAAGAATCACAAGAATTTTATCATTTAAAAGGTGTAATTGATTCTCTTTTGAATAAAATTGGAATTAGTGATATTTGGTATGATGATACTTTGGGAAAAAACAGAAAAGCAGAGATAAAGGTTGGAAATGATTTATTAGGTTACATAGAAGAAATTGAATCAAATATTGCTGGTTTTGAAATTGATTTTGAAAAAATAGTTCAATTAGCTACTGAAGAAAGAGTTTATGCTGCTCCTTCTAAATATCCAGCAATGGTTAGAGATATTTCTGTATTAGTTGATCACGGCACAAAGGTAGTAGAAGTGCTTAATCTAATTAATAGAGTTGGTGGATTTTTAGTACGTGATATTGATTTGTTTGATATATATAAAGGTGAAAATATTCCTGATAGTAAAAAGAATTTAGCTTTTCACATTGTATTTCAATCTGATGAACGTACTTTAGTTGATTCAGAAGTTAATCAATTGAGAGATATAATAATTACTGCTTTAGAAAAAGAAGGTGGTTGGGAAGTAAGAAAACAAAATGCCTAAAAAAGATAATAAAAAATCAAGTTACGAAGCAAAAGATATTTATGTACTAGAGGGTCTTGAGCCTGTTCGTCGCAGGCCTGGTATGTATATCGGTTCAACTGGTTCAGAGGGATTACATCATTTAATTTGGGAATGTGTTGATAATTCTTTAGATGAAGCCAGTGCTGGTTATGCAAAAAATATTGAAGTAACATTATTGAAGGATAATAAGATAAAAGTTAAAGATGATGGGAGAGGTATTCCAGTTGATAAACATCCTCAAACTAAATTATCCGCTTTAGAAACAGTAATGACTACGCTTCATGCAGGTGGTAAATTTGGTGGTCAATCATATAAGATTGCTGGAGGATTACATGGGGTTGGAGTTTCTGTCGTTAATGCTCTATCTATCTATATGAAAGCTGAGATTTGTCGTAATGAAAATATCTATATTCAAGAATATTCATGTGGCAAAGCCAAGACTAAGCTTAAAAAAAGTGGTAAATGTCAACAATCTGGAACAACTGTAATTTTTGAACCAGATTCTGAAATCTTTAAAGATGTTAATTTTAAATGGTTTAAAATCTTAAAACATTTACGACAACAGGCGTATTTAACTAAAGGAGTTAAAATAATTGTTAAAGACGAACGCAAAGAACGTATCAAAAATTATTCCTTTTATTTTGATGGTGGTATTGTTTCTTATGTTAAATATTTAAATCGTGATCAAAATGTTAAGCATGATAATATTTTTTATGTATCTAAAGAAAGTCAGGATGTATTAGTTGAAGTAGCTTTTCAATATACCAATGATTTGCAAGGTTATGAAGAGCCCTTTGCTAATAATATCCATACTGGAGAAGGAGGGATGCATATTACTGGGTTTAGAACAGCTCTAACCAGAACTCTTAATAATTATGCTCATAAAAATGGATTTTTAAAGGATGGCAATGGCAAAGGAAATGGCAAATTAACGGGAGATGATGTTAGAGAAGGATTAACAGCAGTTATTAGCGTAAAGTTACAAGAGCCTCAGTTTGAAGGACAAACTAAAGCTCGTTTAGGTAATCCAGAAGTTAGAACTGCTGTAGAAACAGTTGTGGCAGATGGATTAGAAGAATATTTAGAAAAAAATCCTAATGATGCTAGGGCTATAATGGAGAAATCTATTATAGCAGCTAAAGCTCGTCAAGCAGCTAAAGCAGCTAGAGAAACTGTTATTCGTAAGGGTGTTTTAGATGGATTAGCTCTACCAGGTAAGTTGTCTGATTGTTCAAATAAAAATCCAGAAGAGTCAGAACTATATTTACTGGAGGGAGATAGTGCCGGAGGTTGTTTTTCAGGAGATACTAAAATTGCTTTAACTGATGGACGAAATTTAAGTTTTAATAATTTAATTAAAGAAGAAAAAAAAGGCAAAAAAAATTATTGTTATACCATCAACAAAGATGGCTCTATTGGTATTGAGCAAATTAAAAATGTAAGAAAAACTAAGAAAAATACACAAGTAATTAAAATATTATTAGATAATAAAGAAGAGATAATTTGTACTCCAGATCATAATTTTATGTTAAGAGATGGGAGTTATAAAGCGGCTAATGATTTAACTCCGGAAGATTCTTTGATGCCTCTTTATAAAAAACTTTCTAAAAAAGAAAAAAGAATTACAATTGAAGGTTATGAAATGGTTTTAAATCCTAATTTAGAAAATTTTAAACATGAATGGATTTTTACCCATCTTTTATCTGATAAATATAATTTAGAAAATAATATTTACTTAGAAAAAGATGATTCACATAAGCATCATATTGATTTTAATAAATTAAATAATAATCCTGACAATATTAAAAGAATAAACAAGAGTGAACATATGGATCTTCATAGTCGAATGCTTAAATTTACTCTTCATAGAAAAGATGTTAAGGAAAAAAGCAAGAAAGCTCATCAAACATTAGAATATAAAGAAAAAGTTAGAAAGATAATGACTACTCCTAAAATGAGAAGAATGCTTAGCATGAGAGCTAAAAAACAATGGAAAAATGAAGAATATAAGGAATATATGACTAAGAAGTTTTTAGAGTTTTATAATAATTCTTCTGAATATAGAAAAAAGAATAATGCTTTATTAAATAAAGCTCAAATAAAATATTGGTCTGATAAAAAAAATAGAGATAAACAAGCACGAAGAGTTAAAAAATATTTTGAATTATATCCAGAAAAAAGAGAAGAGCATTCTTTATTGGCAAAACAACAATGGCAGAATTCTGAATTATTATCTTGGAGAAGCGAGAAAACAAAAGAACAATGGACAGATGCTTTTCGAAAAGCAAGAAAAAAAGCTCTTAATAAAACATATTATAATAAAACAATTAAATTTTTAAAAAATGTTTATGAACAATATGGAAATTTAGAAAAATATGATTATTTAAGAATCAAAAGCAAGGATAATACTTTTTTAAAATTTTCAACATTTTGTGAAAGATTTTTTAAAGGAAACGAAGAGTCTGCTTGTGATGCTGTAAAAAAATATAATCATAAAATTAAAAAAATAATTAGAATTAGAAGAAAAATAGATGTATATGACTTAGAAGTTGAAAATACTCATAATTTTGCTTTAGCTTCGGGAGTATTTGTTCATAATAGTGCCAAACAGGGAAGAGATCGAAGGTCTCAAGCAATCCTACCTTTACGTGGAAAAATTCTTAATGTAGAAAAAGCAAGATTAGATAAAGCTCTTACTTCTAAAGAAATTAGAGCGTTAATAATTGCCCTGGGAACAGCTATTGCTGAAGAATTTGATATTAGCAAATTACGATATCATAGAATTATTATTATGACTGATGCTGATGTAGATGGTTCTCATATTAGGACATTGCTTTTAACCTTATTCTTCCGTTATTTCCCAGAAATTATTGAGAAAGGATATCTCTACATTGCTCAGCCTCCCTTGTATAGGGTTCAAAAAAGAAAAGAAACAGAATACGGATATTCTGAAGCAGATAAAGTAGAAATACTTTCAAGAATGGGGAAAGAAGGAACTCTTATTCAAAGATATAAAGGTCTTGGAGAAATGAATCCAAAAGAATTATGGGATACAACAATGGATCCAGCTAATCGTGTGATGAAGAAAGTAATGGTTGAAGACGCTAAAGAGGCAGACCAAATATTTGATATTTTAATGGGAAATGAAGTTGCTCCAAGAAAGAAATTTATTCAAACTCATGCTAAGAAGGTTAAAAATTTGGATGTATAGGTTGACATTAAAAATATATTAATATAAGATAAGGGTAGATAGATACCCCGGAAGGGGTTTTTAAATAATGAAAATTAATGAATTACCTAAAAAATTAATAGTTTTTCTTAAGGAAGTCCGCATTGAATTAAAACGGGTTACTTGGCTTTCACGACATGATGCGATTAAGCACACTTTGATTGTTCTTGGCTTGACCTTTGCTGTAGCTGCTTTTTTAGGTAGCTTAGATTTCCTGTTTTCATATTTACTTAATAGATTTGTAATATAATATGTCTAAACAAATACAACAAGGAAGAAATTGGTATGTTCTTCATACATATTCTGGATATGAAGAAGCAGTTGTTCGAAATCTTAAACAGAGAATTGAATCAATGAATATGGAGGATAAGATTTTTAATGTTTTAGTTCCTACAGAAAAGAAAATTAAAATTAAGAAAGGGAAAAGGATAATTGAAGATGAAAAGATTTATCCTGGTTATGTTTTAGTAGAAATGATTGTTACGGATGACTCTTGGTATGTTGTTAGAAATACGCCTCGGGTAACTGGATTTATCGGGGCAGGAACAGTTCCAACTCCAATTGCTTCAGATGAAATTAAGTCATTACAAAAAAGAATGGGAGTAGAAGAGCCAGAGTATAAGATTGATTTAACAGTTGGCGAAGCAGTTAAAATTGTTGATGGTCCTTTTAAGGACTTTGATGGTAAGATTTCTGAGATTGATGAAAAAAGAGGCAAAATCAAGGTTCTAATTTCTATGTTTGGTCGAGAGACTCCAGTAGAATTAGATTTTCTTCAAGTTAAAAAGATTTAATATATAATATATGGCAAAACAAATAAAAACAATTATTAAATTACAGATTTTAGCTGGGCAAGCTAATCCATCTCCACCTGTTGGTCCTGCGTTGGGTCAGCATGGTTTGAATATTCAAGATTTTTGTATTAAATTCAATGAATCAACCAAAGAAATGTCTGGTGATATTATTCCTGTAGAAATAACAGTTTATGAAGATAGAACCTTTAGTTTTAAATTAAAAACTTCTCCTGCTTCTGATTTACTTAGAAAGTCAGCTGGAATTGAAAAAGGTTCAGGCACGCCTCATAAAAAGAAAGTCGGTAAAGTTACTAAGCAGCAAATTAAAGAAATTGCTGAAAAGAAATTAGTTGATTTGAATGCTTATGATGTTGAACAAGCCGAAAAGATAATAGAAGGAACAGCTCGTTCAATGGGTATTGACGTTAAGTAATTTTATTGTATAATTGAATTATAGTTTAAGAATTAGGAGGGAGAAATCTCTTCTTTTAGTTTTTTAACAAAATAATATAATATGAAATACAAAAAGAGGAGGGGACTATTATGGAAAGACTGAGTTGGGATGATTATTTCTTAAAAGAAATTGTTCCTGCAGTTGCGAAAAGAGCTACTTGTGATAGGGGACGTAGCGGTGCGATCATAGTCAAAGATAAAAGAATTTTAACTACTGGATATGTTGGATCTCCTTCTGGATTACCTCATTGCGATGACGTTGGTCATCTTATACATGAAGTTATTGATGAAAATGGCGTTAAGTCAAAACACTGTGTTAGAACACTTCATGCTGAAGAAAACGCCATTTTACAAGCGGCTAAATTTGGGATTTCTATTGAAGGAGCAACTATTTATTGCAGTATGGTGCCATGCTTTCGATGCGCAATGAAAATTATTCAAGTTGGAATAAAAAGAGTTGTTGCCTTATATGATTATCAGAAATCAGAAAGAACAAAAGAGGAGTTTAATGAAGTAGGAATTGAATTAATAATAGATAACAATCAAATCAAACAATACGATAATGAATAAAGGGGGCAAGAAAAATGGCGAAGCTACTGTTTAAAGAAGGAGAATTTAAGATATTGTCGGATAATGTAGGCGGTCTTTCAGCTGAAGAATCTAATCAA
>CAYTNU010000015.1:0-8383 GCA_964439515.1 uncultured Candidatus Saccharibacteria bacterium
CGATCCATAATTTGAGTTATATTAAAAAGCTTGTTTTTACCTGCAAACATAGCAGCTTCCCACATTTGACCTTCATCATGTTCACCGTCACTTGTTAAAGCCCATACCCAATTATTTTTTTTATCTAATTTATTAAAAGAATAAGCCATTCCACATGCAATTGATAATCCTTGAGCTAAAGAACCTCCTGAAGTTTCAATCCCAGGAACAGTAAAACGACTAGGATGCCCTTGCAAACGAGATCCTAATTTTCTTAATGTCTTTAATTCCTCAACTGGAAAATATCCAGCATGAGCCAAGGCTGCATACCAAACAGGACAAATATGAGCGTTAGAGATTACAACCATATCTCTTTCTTCCCATTTTGGTTTTTTTGGATCATGTTTAACTATCCCGCCGAAATACAAAGCAGTGAGAACATCAACCATACCTAATGATCCAGCTGAATGTCCTGATTTTGCTTCAGTCAGCATTTCAATAAGATCTTCCCTTATATTGTTAGCTTTTTTTTCTAACTCTTTTGTATCCATAAATTTATATTATTTTATTTATTTTTTAATTGTTTAATTGTTTCTTCAATATTATTGCTTTTAAAAATAGCTGAACCACTAATTAAAATATTAGCACCAGCTTTAATAACATTAGGAGCAGTTTCTAAATTTACCCCACCATCTACTTCTATATTAACATTTTTATATCTCTCTCGCAATTGTCTAATTTTATCCACAGATTCATTTAAAAAATCCTGATTACCAAATCCAGGATTAACTGACATTATTAAAACTAAATCAATGTCTTTATAAAATTCATCAATCACTTCTATCGAAGTTTCTGGATTAATTGCTAATCCAATTTCTAATCCAGCTCTTTTGACTTTCTCAATAATTTCTTTATGTTTATCTGTTGATTCATAATGAATAATAATTCTTTTAACACCAGACTCAATCCAATCATCAATTGCTTCTTCTGGATTATTAATCATTAAATGAACTTCTAAATTTAAATTAGTATTTAAACTTTTTAAATCATTTGGATTATTCCATGTTGAATTATTAACAAATTTTCCATCCATTACATCTAATTGGACCCAATCAACATATGGTTCAACTAATTTAATTTTCTCTTCTATCTCTTGAAAAAATTTTGGAATAATGGCTGGAATAATTTCAATCATTTTTCTAATTCTTTTATCTTTTCAATTCTTCTAATATGTCTTTCTTCACCAGTAAATTCTGCTTCTAGCCAAAGACGAATAATATTTTTAGCTGTTTCTGTATCTAAAACCTTGCCAGCTAAACAAATAATATTAGCATCATTGTGTTCTCGTGCTTGTAGGGCAGTAAAATCATTCCAAACAACTGAAGCTCTAATCCCCTTAACCTTGTTAGCTGTAATAGACATACCACTTCCAGTAGCGCAAATTAAAATACCTAAACTATTTGTTTCAAATGTCTTATTAGCTACTTTAATTGCAAAATCTGAATAATCATCTTTAAGATCCATTTCTTCATTACCTAAATCTTCATACTCATATCCTAATTCTTCAAGATATTTTTTAAGCTCTTCTTTAAGATAGAAGCCAGCATGATCAGCGCCTAAATAAATCATAATTTTTTGCCAATAAATTCAGCAAATTCAGCTAAGCGACAAGAATATCCCCATTCATTGTCATACCAAGCTAAAACTTTAATTAAATTCTTTTCTTGAACCATTGTTGATTCCATGTCAATAATAGCAGAAAAAGGATTTCTTTTATAATCACTAGAAACTAACAAGGCATCTTCAATTCCTAAAATTCCTTTAAAATTTTCTTCATTTGAAGCTTTTTTAAATGTATAATTTACTTCTTCGATTGTAGTATCTTTTTTAATCTTAGCTACAAAATCAACCAAGGAAACAATCGGAGTTGGAACACGAACAGCCATTCCATGTATTTTGCCTTTTAATTCAGGATACGCTTTAGTTACTGCAATAGCTGCTCCAGTAGTAGTTGGAACCATTGATAATGCAGCTGCTCTTGCACGTCTTAAGTCTTTATGAGGAGAATCTAATAAGTTCTGAGCATTTGTATAACTATGAATCGTTGTCATTAATCCTTTTTCTATTTCAAATTCTTCATTAATAACTTTAACAATAGGCCCTAAACAATTAGTTGTACAAGAACACATAGAAAGAATATCATCTTTTTTTGAATCAAATTTATCTTGATTAACACCCATAATGAAATGAGGCACTTGTTCACTTTTAGACGGAGCAGAAATAATTATTTTTTTAGCTCCTGCATCAATATGTTTTTTTGCATCTTCATATTTAGTAAAAAATCCAGTACATTCTAAAACAATATCAACTCCCAAATCTTTCCAAGGCAATTTAGATGGATCTTTTTCAGCCAAAATCTTATATTCTTTTTTATCAATAATTATTGTATTATTACTTGATTCAACTGATTTATCGTACATTCCATAAACTGAATCGTATTTTAAAAGATGAGCCAATGTTTTAGTATCAGTTAAATCATTAATCGCTACAACTTCTAAATCAGAATGCTGATCTAAAATCTTACGAAAGGTAGTTCTCCCAATTCTACCAAAACCATTAATTGCAATTTTTATACTCATAATTAAGTCTCCTTATTAATTTTAATCCTTAATTTCTAATAATTTATCAATTTTTACTTTATCAAAACCAATAATAACTTCATCGTCTATTTCAGAGACAGGGACACCACTCTGTCCTGATTTTTTAATTATATGCCTTGCTTTCTCTTGATCTTCGCCTACATCAATATACTTATATTCTATTCCCCTTTCATCTAAATATTCTTTTAAAGAATCGCAATAGACACATGTTTTTGTTCCATATATTTTGATATTATGTTCTGTCATAAATTCATTCTTTATTCATTTTAATTTTACCACTTTTAATATTTTAACACAAAAATTAAAAAAGAAAAATCCTAATATTAAATTAGGATTTAATCTTATGTAATTTATTAATATTTATTTAGATGCCAATTCAAGTGCTTGCTCAATTACTTGTTCAAAGATAACGATAGGTTGATTACCAACTATTTGTTGACCATTGATAAAAAATGTAGGAGTTCCCATTTCTGCTTCTACAACTTGATTAACCCATTCTCCTGCTATATCAGCATATTTTTTAGAATCATAACACTGATTAAAATTCTCTTTATTTGAGATTATTTGAAGAGCAATTGTTTTTACGTCATCAGCAGAACTAATTTTTTCAATGTTTTCAAAAAAATGATCAACCATTTCTAAAAACCTATCTTCTTCATTAGCACAGATAATAGAAATAACCATTTCAGGCGGAGAAACATATCTAGAAATTAATTTAACTTTTCCATCCTTGATATATTTATCAATTAACAAAGGCAAAGTATCTTTATGAAAATTAGTACAATGTCCACAAAAATGACTAGAATATTCTACCATGGTTACCTTTGCTTCTGGATTTCCTAGAATGATATCTCCGGGTTGTTCTTCTGAGAGATTAACTTGTTCTGAAATTTCTTCTTGATTGCCTCCTATAATAGAAGCTGTTTGATCGATTATAGATCCTTCATTTTGACTACCATACCAAACAATTCCAATTAAAAGGACTAATGCAATAAAACTAAAAATATATGTTTTTTTATTCATATTTTTTATTGTATTCTTTTCTCTATTAAAGTCAAATTATTTTTTATTCAACTAAATTAGGAGGCGTTTCTCCGTCTAATACGGCAATAATATTTTTAGCTGCCATTTCAGACATCTTGTTGCGAGTCCCTTCTGTTGCCGAAGCAATGTGAGGGGTCAAAACAACATTATTTAAATCAGTTAATCCAGGCATTAATTCAGGTTCTTTTTCAAAAACATCTAAGGCCGCTCCTGCAATTTTCTTTCCCTTTAGTGATTCAATTAAAGCCATTTCATCAACGATTGGACCACGAGCAGTATTTATTAAATAAGCGCTTGGCTTCATTAAGGCTAATTTTTCCGCATTAATTAAATGACGTGTTTCATCAGTTAAAGCAGTATGAATGCTTACAAAATCTGATTCTTTTAACAAATCATCTAATTCCCTATATTCCATTCCAAATTTTTCTTCTAATTCTTCATTGCGTTTAAGATCGTAATAAATAATTTTAACATCAAAACCATCTTGCATTCTTTGAGCTACAGCTGAACCAATTCGTCCCAATCCAATAATACCTAATGTTTTTCCTTGTATATCTGCTCCTAAAAGCATTTTTGGTCCCCATGCCTTGTACTTGCCAGCTCTCATAAAACTATCTGCTTCAACTATTCTTTCAGCAATTGCAAAAAGAAAGGCGATTGTATGTTCAGCAACTGCTTCAGTTAAAACCCCTGGAGTATTGGTTACCATAATATTCTTCTTCTTTGCTTCTTCAACATCAATATTATTATATCCAACAGCATAATTAGCAACTATCTTTAATTGCTCACCAGCTGATTCCATTACTTCTCCATCAATCTTTTCAGTTAAGACAGAAAGAATAGCGTCTACGCCTTTAACTTTTTCAATTAATTCTTCTCTAGATATTTTTTCTTCTGGGCCAATTTCAACTTCATAACCTTTTTCTTTTAATAAATTGATTCCTATTTCTGGAATCTCACGAGTAATAAATACTTTTGACATTTTTTTATTTATTATCTTAAATAAAATAAAGAATATATAATTCTTTATCTTAATTCAAAACAATTTTAATTATTAATACAATCTTAACATAAACAAAATAAAAGGCATAATTAACTATTCTTTTCTAAAACAATTCTATTACCAAAAATTTCCATAATTTTTTCTATAACTGGAAAAATATTTGGAAGTAATTTATCTTTTTGATAATATTTTATAAATTTTTGTAATTCTTGTATCTCAGACAAGTTTAAATAATTAATGTATTTTTTTATTATAATCTCAACAAAGCCTATTTTTTCTTGATTAAAAAATTCTGCTTCTCCTATATCTTTATAATTTAAAATATTTTCATACATACAAACACAAACTAATGTTCTAATAATATTTTTATTTATAATATAATTGCTAGAACCAGCAAAAAAAGATTTTCTAATATCTTTAAAGCTAATTTGCGCTGAAATTAAAAAACTTTGTCTTATTTTATTCTCTGGTATATTTTTAATTAATTTTTTATAAATATTATTTCCAATTAAACAATATGCATTGCTATAAGCAAAAAACATAAATAATTTATACGATGCTGTATAAATTAAATTATTTTGTGATTTAATCTCTTGTAAGTATCTCAACTGACATTCATTTTCTACTTTAATTTTATTTAATATCTTTTTTATTACTAGGTAATCGCCTTCTTTAGGCGAATCTAAAATCAATTCCAAGTCTATGTCTCTTTTGTCGCCTTTTTTTATATTATAATATAATGATGAACCATGAATTAATAAACAAACAATTCTTGAGGATATTGAAGAATTTAAAAAACTTTTTTTAATTTTTATAAACTTATTTTGATTAAGCCTTATGTCTTTTTTAAGCTTCATATAATTGCTCAAAACTATGCCCAATGTTTTTTTTAATTTTCAATTTTATAAATTTGGGATATTTATTTTGCAATTTTTGACTTGATTGAAATGGCACAACAATATCTTCCTCCCCGTGAATTATCTCTATAGAGGGAAAGGTATTATCTAATTTTAAAGAGGAAAGCTTATCCTTTTTAACAAAATATTTCTGCCATTTTTTTAATTCAATTCCTCTAAAATTATTTTTATATCCTCTAATTAGAAAATCAAGCTGCTTTTTATTTGCTTTTATATCGCTATATTCTGTGAAAAATGGAGCATAAAGAATTATTTTTTTTATATCTTTTTTATTTATTTTAGTAGATAAAGCTACATTGCCACCAAAACTACTACCTATCAAAAATAAATTTTGATAATTCCATTCTATCTGTTTATTGTCAAAAGTTTTTATTCCTTGTTTATTTTTTATAAAATTAATAGCATCTTTAACAGATTTTATAGAATTTTTAAATGAAAAATTACCACTACTAAACCAGCTACCATAATAATATAAATAGAAAAAAGCTGTATTTTCATTGACCTTATCTTTAAAAAAGTTTTTATGTGTAAATTGCGGTAATCCAGGCACTATTAAATAGATATTTTTTGCAACAATTTTATCATTTTTCAAACTCTTTTCTGAATAATAAAAATGCAGTGCCAAGTTTTTATTTAGAAATAATTGTAATAACATAATATTAAAGTTAATAGGCGTGATAAATTAATCTTATCACGCCTATTTAGATTATCCAAGCAACGAATCCTTGATCATAGCCTGGTCGTCATTTAATTTGATTTGAAATCCTCTCATTATTTTTAGTAATTCCAAAATTTTATTTCTGTTTACTGTTTTACAAAAATCCTCTGGTACAATTGTGTTTATACAATTTTCAAAAATAAAATTTTGTTTTGGATAAACACTGTTTTTAACTAAATGTAAATCTTTTGTACTAATTATACTTTGCATTTTTGACCATTGAGCCCCTAACATCAAAAAAGTCCGAGCCTCTTTTGCTGTTTTACAATAATCCAGATACTTGTTTATGTTAAAATTTGACAACTCTATATTGCTATTAACAATTTCAAGTAATGGATGAGCAATTAAATTGATTTGTATTTTTGGCTTACAAATACTACATAATTTAATTGCTTTAGCTGAATGGTTGATTGTATCAGAACCAGAGATTATATAAACTTTCTGATCATTAAGATAAATTAGATAAACCATCCAATAGAAATCGGTATCTAAATTAAATGATTGTCCTTTCAGCGTAACTCTCAATCCATTACGATGATTTCTTGAAATAACAATCGGTCTTTGAAAATTTTCAAATCCTTGTTCTAAACGATTTTTATAGAAAGATGGACTTATTGATATTTCCATTTTTTCATTTGGTAAATGTAATACTAATACAGATTCTGTTTTTTGTAATAATTTACTTCCACATTCTTTACATCTATCTTGCTGTATATTTTTGTATCTATTTTGTGCTTTAAGTGTCTTATATACAACATATGGAAGTTCTACTACTCCACAATCACAATAGATCATACTCATCTTTTGAATCTTTAAAAATCCTCTATTGAATAAATCATATACAACATTTATAACACATTCTTTATAATCTTGAGAATTATCACTTTTAACTACAGATGGCTTAATGTTTAGACGACTTAACTGATCCAAATATTCATTAACAAAAATATCAAAAGAGTGAAAAGAATGAACGACATTCAGAACGGTTATAAATTGATATCCTGTTAATTTAGCAAAAATATCTGCAATAAGAGGTCCAAATAACGTCTTAAATGAATTATGTTTTCCTGGTGTTATCGGCAATGTCGTAACTATCATTATTTTCACCTCCAATCATTTATTTTTAAATACAATTATAGTTTTTAAATAACTAAAAACAGAATAGCACTGAAATACTATTCTGTCAAATATTACACTTATGTATGGACTATTTCTTCCTCTTAATTGGCAGTTCAAAATAGAAAGTACTTCCCTTGCCTTTCCCTTCTGACTCAACCCAAATCTTTCCATGATGCGCTATGATTAGTTTTATTTGATAAAATATTTACTTTTTTAAATCGCAAGCTCTTCGCGTTTTTAGAGGTAATGACATCTTCGCCTGTTTGTTTTTCTATTTCTGTTCTCGCCTTTTTTGCCGCGTAACCGCCTTTGCGCGCCACCTTTTTATTTTTCTCCAATCCTTGCGGATTGTGCTTTTTTGATATTTCTGTTGTTGAGACCTCCGCCAACATATTTAAAACCAATTCTAAATTTGTCATATTATCCCGCAAATTCTCTTTTTTTAAACCTTTGAATTTCTTATAATCCTTGACACTCTTATCAGCCCAGGCTCTTGTAATCTCATCCGTTAAAATAGCGTATTCCAGATCTTCTTTCATTCCCCTCGTTTGCCATCGGATGCAGTCATTTTCAACCGTACGATTTTTTCGTACACTTCACTGCCTTCATTTTTTAATTTGTTTTTTAAATCACTCCAATATCTCTTTGGTATATTAGAATTAGTCAAAATTTCAACAACATCTATAATAGAAAAATGCCAAAGTTCATTTTCTTCATCCCATGTCCTACGAACTTGCTTTTTATTGAACAAAATTATTGAATTTTCTTTTTCCATGTATTATGTTTTAACATAAGATAAAGAATATATAATTCTTTATCTTAATTCAAAACAATTTTAATTATTAATACAATCTTAACATAAACAAAACAAAAGACATAATTAACTATTTCTTCCTCTTAATTGGCAGTTCAAAATAGAAAGTACTTCCCTTGCCCTTCCCTT
>CAYTNU010000016.1:0-7778 GCA_964439515.1 uncultured Candidatus Saccharibacteria bacterium
GTGACCCAATATCCCTTGGGGTCACAATGACACAAAAAGAGTCGAGTCAATTAAAGTAATTTAACTAATTTGTAGTATACTAAAAAAAATATATTTTGTCAACAGAATATTAGCTAGATACTCTTACTTGCAGCTATTCCTGCAATATATCCGGTTGTCCAACAAATTTGAAGATTAAAACCACCAGTTGGTCCGTCTAAATTAATAATCTCACCAGTAAAATATAAGTTTTCAATAATTTTTGATTTCATTGTTTTAGAATCAATTTCTTTTAAATCTATACCACCGCTAGTTATTATAGCTGAATTAAAACCAGCTAAACCTCTAACATTTAAAATAAGACCTTTTAATGTTTCAATAATTTTTTTACGTTCATCTTTAGTAATAACATTTAATTTTTTGTCCCTATCTATCCCGGTCAGACGAAGTATTAAACCACCCATTCTTTTAGGCATAAGATTAGGTAAATAATTTTTAAAATCCTTATTACTCTTAAAATCACGCTGTAATCTTTTATCTAAAGTTTCAATACTTAAAGCTGGTTTTAAATCAATTTTTAAAATTACTTCTCCCGTATTTAATAACTCGCCTATTTTTTTACTTAAATCAATAACAATCGGACCACTAATTCCAAAATGCGTAAAAAGCATTTCTCCGAATCGTGAATCCTGCTTTTTATTGTTTTGAAAAACAGATACACTTACATTTTTTAAACTTAATCCTTGTAAATCGCTAGGCCAATTTTCTTTAGTTTTTACAGGCGTTAATGCTGGTTTAGGGTCTATAACATTATGACCTATTTGCTGAGCCCATTTATAACTTTTGCCATCTGAACCAGTTCTAGGATAAGATTTTCCACCAGTAGCTAAGATATATGAATGAGCAATTATTTCTTGACCTTTCAATCTTATGCTCTCTATTTTTTGACCATTCATCTCAAAACCATTTACTCTTTGACCTAATAATATCTCTACTTTATTTTTATTTAGATATTTTAATAAAATAGTTAAAACATCATATGACTTATCCGAAACAGGAAAAACTCGCTGACCTCTTTCTATTTTAGTTTTTAATCCTATTTTTTCAAAAAATTTAATAGTTTCTTTTGGTCCAAAAACTGAAAGAGCTGATAATAAAAATTTTCCTTTTTTACCTAATTTATCAGCAAAGATTCTATCTTTAAACTCAGCCTGCGAGAGATTACACCGACCGCCACCTGTAATTAACAATTTTTTACCTAAACTCTCATTTTTTTCAATTAAAAGAACCTTAGCTCCTAATTCAGCTGCTTGGCCAGCAGCCATCATGCCAGACGGTCCTCCACCAATTATTGCTATATCAAAATATTCTTTTCTCATAAGAAATGGGTCAGGAGCCTTTTTTTTTGCTCTTTATTATACCTACAATACTGATAATAACAACTAATACTCCTATCAGCTGTCCTCCAGGGCTATCATCAACTCCGGCATATATAAACATGAGTACACCGATTAGTATTGCGAGAATAAAATATAGCATTTTACTTTTAGTCATATAAATAAACCTTACCACATAAACAAAAAACCACCTATTTTAATAAATGGTCTTTATTTAACTAAAAAGGCTCCTGACTCCATTTTGCATAAAGAGAATCTCAGGCCTCCCCGTCTGTCCTGCCGAAAAGGTAGGGATTGTTGCGAGAAGCGCCTAAGATTTTCTTATAGAGAATAAGAATCTTACCAACCAAAGTTCATCCCAAAACCACGATGAGAACCTCTGGAACCTCTATCCATTTTACCGTTGGTAAATCGCTCTTCCATGGATTGTAAACGATTATCGGCTTGATCCTGACTAATAACACCATTATCTACTAGTGTTTGCATATGGTTTTGCGCCTGCTCTTTTCTCCCTTCTATCATTCCTTCTTGAAGTTGTTCTTGGGTAATTCCCTCTGCTTCGGCTATTTCTTTAAAATTTTTGCCTTCAGCCCAGTAATCTTTCATCTCATCAACGCTAATACCAAAAAGTCCAGCTTTGTTCTCAAACATTGTTTCTTGATGTTGGACAATTTCTTCGGGCGTAGCGTTATTAACCCCACCCAACCAACCATGAGCTGAAGCAATTCCTGTACCAGATAAAAATAAAGCTAGGACTGGCAAGATTGCATAAGCAAGATATTTCTTTTTCATAATAAAACTCCTTTACTATTTAATCTTCTCGACCTTTAATTTGGTCTATCTACTTATTAATACAAGTAAAGAAACTTTTTATTTCATCCGAGGTATCGGATTATGAGGTCGACGCTGAAAAATCTCAAATTGTTTATCAACCTTACGAACACCAAAGGCTTGTATTGTCTCATTCTTCCGCTTGCCTAGAACTATCACTCTATCGTCTTTTTTGATAATCGGGCTACCTAATCGAGAAGGAATGGTTGAAGTAGCCACAACGGTTAATATTTCGCCTTTAGGTGTTTCCAGATGAAAACCACTATCCATCATATCAAAAACAATACCATAATAGACATCACCTAATTTAGGCATACCAAAATCACGATAAAATCTACCCATCATCGGCAATTTTCTTTCTTGGGCTTTCCAAAAAAAATCTGGATGCAAATGAGTTCTACTCATTGCAAAACTGCCTAAAAAAGTGAAGATAATGATGAATAAGATTGAATAAAGAATTGGCCTACGATAGGCAAAGGAGAAACGCTTAACCAATATTTCTAGGACGCCAATTAGAATTATCGTTATTAAGATCAAAAGCCAAGGTAATGATTTAAAGAAAATTCCAATGACTGGTAAGCCAAACCTAGGTAAAAACCATGCTCCACTAGCTCTTAAATTAAAGAAGATAAAGCTAACTAGAAACAGAACAAAGAAGGCCACTAATAAGGTCGTCAAAGCAATCAAAACAGCCTTTAAGATAAAGTATATCTTGGGTCGCATCTTTATTTGCTCTTTTTTTATTTTATTAAAAATCTTATCACTTATTGAATTCATATTTTTGAAAAAGAGATTTCATAATCTTCTTGCCTCTTTTTAATCTAATACCCACTGTAGCCATCGGAATATGTAAAACATCAGCAATCTCCTTATAAGTTAATTCTTCAAAATAATATAAGACTAATGATTCACGATATTTGGGACTTAACTTATCAAGACATTTTTCCAACATCTGACTAAGTTCTCTCTGATTAGTTTCTTTATCAGCGTTCTCTTTAGAAACAGAATAAGGCCATAGAACGTCTAAATCAAAGAAAGGCAATGGCTCTTTCTTCTTCTTAATAGCATTAATAAATTGATTATGGGCAATACGATAAAGCCAAGCAGAAAACTTTCTTGAAGCATCAAAACTTTGAATATTGGTATATGCTTTAATAAATACTTCCTGAACCAAATCTTCAATGTCATTATTATTAAAGAGAAATTTTCTTCCATAGCGCAGCATTTTCTCCTGATATCTTTTAACTAATATACCAAATGATTCAAGTCCGCCTGACTGAACCATACGCACAATTTCTTCATCTGAGAGTTGATCTAATGATTTAAACATATATGGTCCTTACTCTTTAATACAATAAATTTCACTTTTTATTTCAAATACATTCTATATTTTAATCAAAAAATTATTCTAAAATCTTTTTTCTTCATATGGTTTAATTCTATCACTAACAAATTCCAACGTCCACAATTTCTATTAAAAATAACCGCATAGATAGACGGTTATTTTAAGCGTTCACCCGATGGGACCATTTTCGAACTTTTCTATGAATTTCTAAAGCCCTTAATTAATAATTAGTATTGAAAAATTTAGCACAGAGGCAAAACTGACCCAAAGGATATAAGGCAGTAAAAGATAAGCAGCGATTTTAGAAATCTTATAAAAACTAATAATGGTTAATAAAATTGCCAGCCAGAGGATAACTATTCCAATAAAAGCATAAAGAGGAGATTGCAAGCCGAAAAATAGAAAAGACCAAAAGATATTTAATACTAACTGAACACAAAAGATAAAAACTGCTATTTTTATTTTTTTATCTTCCAATCCTCTACTCCATACGAAATAGAGAGAAATACCCATTAGTAAAAACAAAAGTGTCCAAACAGGAGCAAAAATCCAGTTTGGCGGATTAAAACTCGGTTTTTGGATTGTAGTATACCAAGTTGAAATCGCAGGCGAAGTAAATAATGCCCCTATAGCTCCTGCTCCCTGACAAATTAAAATAGAAACTATTAGTTTGAAAATCTTAATTCCCTTACTCATATATTTATTATATCAAAAAATTGTCTAACTGAATAGGGACAAAAATGTCGGCTCCGAGAGTAAAACAAAGCTAGAATGTGTTGAGCACCCAATAAAACCTACCTTTTAATTTTTTATTTCTATGTCGTCAATCTCCTCAATAAAAACAGGGTTTTCTCCAAGAGTTAAAGTAATATTTCCACCACTCGCTGTCTTTATTTCTATATTAAAAGCAGTGTTATAATCAATCACTTCTTGCCCTGTTTCATATTTTGGAACCGCTTCTGTTATTTTTACTGAATTATAATTTTCAACATCTAATGAAATTGTTTTGTCAGTTGAGCTATCGCTCCATGCAACCCAAGTTGATTCACTTGTTTCTTTATTAGTAAATTTGTAAACATAATTTCCTGAATCCTGGATTATTTCGACACTAGTAAGGCCTTCTATTTTATCTATCATTAATTTGAATGAATAATAGGCAAGCTTTTTGACTCCTTCGCCACGATCATAAGGATCATTATCATCGCAAGATTGAAATTCTTTGTTCCCGTCATAAATAAGTCCTGTATAATCGAAAATACAACAATCGCAACCAAAACCTTCTTTTATGCCCCACGCCCAAAGGACTTTTTCAATTCCCTCTCCAAAAGCAACAGTATATCTTTTTATAAGTCCTTCTGCTTGTTGAGATTCTGTTTGATAAGGCATTTCATGTCCTTCTTCAGTTGGTTCACCAGAATACGTACCTGTTTCTGTAATCCAAAATCTTAACTTTTCTAAATCAAATCCCCCAGTTTGCAAACCATCTTTTAGATAATCCATCTCTGTTTGAATATTTACATAATCATCTGCTTCGCCAAAAAAGTGCTTATCAATAATATCCACATATTTTCCGCCTAATGCATTGTAAACTGGAGGATACAGATCTTTGGACGAATCTCCTGCAATCAATACTTGACATTCAGGACAAGCAGCTTTGACTCCAAGATAAGTGAGCTCTTGAACTTTTGCATATTTAGTCGCGTAATTATTGTTGTCCCTGCATTCCTTTCCAAAACAAGCATCAGTCACTTGATTGCATGTTTGCCAATATTTAATTGGATTTGCTTGCAAGGTATTTATCAGTAATTGGCTTGGATATTCATCATCACCCAAGTTGTAGCAGTCAGGCGCATTTTCAGTGCATCCTAGATCAGAGTCGCCATCATAACGCTCTACTAATCTTTCTACAAATTCTTGATATATTTTCTGCTCTTCCACATTTTTGAATTCACTATCTGAATTTTTGGTTCTCCCCCCTCTAAATGGGCATACATTACGCATCATTGTAATGCTAGTAACTCTGGATAATTTTTCTTGTTCATCGTCGTAATTTATTGTGCCTCCTGAATCTGGTCTCTCTGGATGGGGTGGTGCTGTAGCTGCTTTGAATCTAAAGTTTCCATTTTTATTTATATCTAACCAGTTCCAAACAAAGTAAACACCTTCTCGATTAAAATCTATTCCCAAATCCTTTGCGTATGTATATCCTTCCAGACTAGAGGGGTGAATACCAAAAGAAAAATCATATTCTGTCGTTTTAATACTCCCCATATTAATAGTGTTGCTTGGCTGAGAGTTGTCTTCTTTGATAAAAAAGTCCCAACTCATCAACATAAAAAATATAAGCAAAACTAAAGTTAAGATACTGCTAATTGATATGAGTAATAGCTTCTTATTCATTATTTTTGTTAATAAATTTAATTCTTTTGTGGCAACTCTATCCCGCATTCTTCAGCACATTTCATAGGTATTTCTCCGCCTTGGACACATTCATCCATGCATTCTTTGTCTTCGTTGCTTAATGCTGACTTTTGCGTTGGTTGTTGTTGCGTTGGTTGTTCGTTTATCACTGCAGATTGCTCTTGTTCTACTTCTTGCGTTTCGCCATTAGCACTTATCACATCCCAACTTATAATGAAAAATGTTGTTACTAAAATAAGTGTCAGAACATTTACCACAACTATAATCCATAAAAGAGCATTATTATTATTTTCGTACATATTATTTACCTCCTTTTCTTTTATTATTTTAATTATACTACCTCAGCTAACTTAACAAAAGTTGATAACCAGACAAATAAAAAACCACCTAGATATGGCGGCTTATGCTAGCTCCCCATCGAGAATAACGTTAGAACTATTATACAGCGACAGAATAAGCGTGTTTATATTCCAGATTTAAGATCAGTAGCGTAAAATTATAGGCAAAAAATATACCCAAGATATCAAACTAACTTTGACTTGTGTCTTAAATACACCATTAATTAAAGGAATTATTCCACTTCCTTGTCCATATTTATAGAATTAATTAAATTATTCTTTGTCTAATTTATCTAATTTAAGTCCCTTAACGCCATAAAAAACCACCAAGGCAATTATCAGAAAATCAATAACTATGGTAATAAAATGGCCCCAAAGAATTTCAACTGACCCGACGTTAAGCGTAGCAGCGGATAAACCACCAGCTTTCCCAAGAAAAACTCCAACAATCGGGTTAATTATATCCGAAACCAATGCTGCTACTAATTTTGACACGGCAGCACCTAAAATAAAACCAACCGCCAATCCCACAACTCCTTGTTTTCTTATAAATTCAATAAAACCTGATTTCATATTATTATTTGATTAGTTTATTATTTGTAAATATTCCGACCTTTAATATTTTCATTATATCAAAAAATCGTCTTTTTGAAGATTTTTACGGCTCCCCATCGTGGACGACGTTAGAACTGAAATTATCAAATTAAATAAAGAGGCCCGTTAAGCTAATCCCAGAACCTCGAGATTATTCCTATTTAAAACCACGAAGATATAGTTTCTCAACTCTTTCACGAGCCCAAGGAGTCTTACGTAGAAATGTCAAACTAGATTTAATGCTTGGATTATCATTAAAGCAATTTATCCGTATCATATCACCAAGATCTTTCCAACCGTACTTTTCAATCAAAATTTCAAGGATTGTTTTAAGGGTAATACCGTGTAAGGGGTTCTTTGGCTGGAGAGTTGTATTTTTAATCAGATTTTTTATTTTCATAGTACAAAACCATTCTATCTAAATACCAAAGCTTAAACACGCTTGATAATATGGTTGAAAAAATTGTTACTTCCAGTAAATGACTGTATGCCCCATAGACAAGTATAAAAAAGAAAAGTCCATTAAATAGATTTAGTACAGTCGGAAAGTCTTTTTGCAATACACCCTCTTTGGTCCACAGCTCTTCTCCCAAGATAGATTTACTCATCCAATTGTTCTTACTTTTTGGTTCTGGGAAAAGAATCGGATTAACCGCAAAAAAAGCTAGCAGAACTAACAATAGATACCAGTCTTGAGTCCAGATTGGGAAAGGTATTAGGAAAAAGGCAATTATACGAGTCCATCCACTTAGTGGATTTGTATGCCTTCTCCAGATTTTTTCATTGAAGATTTTCATTAATTTATTATATCAAAAAACAACAGGTTTGAACATGAGGAAAGTTCTGTTGAGGGTAAGAAAAAATATCGCTTAA
>CAYTNU010000017.1:0-7652 GCA_964439515.1 uncultured Candidatus Saccharibacteria bacterium
AAAAATCCAACAATTTTATTTTTACTCTGATTAACTTTTTCCAAAGCATATTTTATACTATATGGTCTAATCTCTTCTGGGTTATGATAACTTGATTGTTCCCATGCATAAGGTGGCGGATTACCGCCCCATGAAATGTACAATTCTTTATTTTCAATTTTTAAAAAATTAAAAATATTTATTCCTAAAATAGATGATTTTTCCAAAGTAGTTGCATCATCAAACTGTATAATAAAATTATCATCTATCTCTCTTAAATTATAATTATTATATAAAACTTTTTCTCCATTCCCATCCCATTTTTCTAATCTTCTCCATTTTAAAGAATCACAATATCCATCATCTTTTTCATCTATACAATTAGCATGAGAGCCATTGCCAACATAAGTCCAAATATGATCACTTTCTGGATCATATATTTCTGTATCAAAAATTTCTCTTTGATGAGCAGTACCAATTGCTTTATTGACTCTACCTGAATCTTTATCCACAAAAACATAAACGGCTTCCCAATCTCCATAGTGCTTATTTTTAATTTTTCCTTTTGAATTATTAAAAATATAAAGAAGCCAATATTCATAAACCCATTCTGTTCCTTCGTCTTCAATATGATAAAAAACAGTTAACTTATCTAATTTTTCTTCAATAGATAATTGATTGTATCTATAAACTGCAATTTCTCCAAAAACTTCTTTGTCATTTTTATAATAAAAATCCAGTGGATTAGCTGGATAATATTGTTCCTCTGAATCAAACCAAAAATTAGGCGCATAATTTATAGCTGGATAAGGATTTGAATTATTCTCCTGTGCTAAAACCAAAAGAACAGCTATTAAGCAAGCTAAAATAGCTAAAAATATAACTGATTTTTTAGATATTAAACCCTCCATTTATATACGCCCCAACTTAGAAATATTCCTAAAATAATACCTATTAAACTAAATGTAGTTAAATAGCTAATTAAAATGGAATTGAATAAATTGCCTGTTAAATTACCTATCACTGGACCGATTAAAGATGCAAGTCCCAATCCTAGTCCACTACGCCAGATTAATGGCCATTTTTTTGTTTTTAAAAATAAAGGATAAGATAAACCAACAGATAAACCAATTATTAAAAATATCAACCAATAACCTGAAATATAAAGATTTGGAGTTAAAATAGTTAAATTATTATCTCCAATAAAAGAAGGAATCAAAAAAATTGAGAGATAACCACTAATAAGAGATAATGGATAAACAAATATTCCAGTAGCTATAAACCCAACTCCCCAACCCAAAAATCCAGCTAAAACTGATTTGGAAATATTTTTAATACTCTTATTAAACCAAACCAAAGAAATCCCACCAAAAAGACCCATAACAATAATTGCCATAAAATGAAAAGGATAATCTAAATCTGGAAGCTCGCTATACAATGTCCACCCCCAAAGTAATCCTCCTAATCCAAAACCAATTGCATTAACTAATAAGTATTTTTTTAAACTTGTTTTAATATCCATATGAAAATCCCTCCTTTAATTATTAAGTATATTATACCTTGAAATAGAGAATCTAACAAACACTTATACCCAACAAGCACATTCACTTGACAGCCATTATAACTATATGCTATTATTTTAATGTGTCTGTGGGCGAAAGCCTTGTTCGACAAAGGAATACTCCTAAGTCGAAGAGCAGACACGTCAAAAATACCATCAATTTGATGGTGTTTTTGATTTATTATTTTTCATTATACTTAAAAATGTAAAATTACCATTACCAATCTTTGAAACGATAACTCTTGTCGCAACTGGATTTTCCTTGCCAACCATTGATACCAATGAGTAAGTTTTCATATTTTTAATTTTTGCACCTTTTTTTCTGTTTTCCCGCACTTTTACATTCCTTTTATCTTTAATCACCATTCATTTTTTAATAACAGGAATTGCAAGTGGAAAAAGTGTTAATTTATAAATCCTTTCAGATACATCTCTAGCTGTACCATCGGGTTTATAAAGAAGATGATGGAATCCCTTCGCATTAAACACAATGCTTTTATCTAAAATAGGACAATAGATTCTACCAATAGTATCATAAATTGCTCTTGTATTAATTATGAGCATATTACAATAATCGATCTGTTTTTTATTCTCTTTCATTATTTTTACTGTTATATAATTAAAACAAGGAAAACGAAAATGAACAATTAGTCAATAAGTTTAACCTAAAATTAATTAATAAAAAAATCCCTCCTTTAATTATTAATTATATTATACCTTGGAACAAAAGAACCAACAATATATACTTATTTTAATTTTTTTCTTTTTTCTGGTATTTCTAAATAATTTTCCTGAGCAGAAACTTTTTTACCGCTTTTTCGTTCTAAGTCTTTTCTAGCCTTGCCTGCTACACCACCGCCTTGCTTAGCTACTTTTTTATTCCTATTAAAACCCTGCGTATTTTTATTCTTAGTTATTTCTGTAGTTGATGCTTCTCCAAGCATAGTAAAAATTAATTCTAAATCATTCATATGATCACGCAAATTCTCTCTTTTTAATTTTTTAAATTTCTTATATTGACCTGGAGTCATTCCAAAAGTCGCTTTAGATATTTCCGCAGTTAAAATAGCATACTCTTTTTTCAACTTAATTCCTCTTTCTTGCCATTGATCTGTTAATGTTTCGCGAATAGTAATACCACGCATCCTTTTTTCAATCCAAGCCTCAGAATATCCTTTAGCTTTATACAAGGCTCTAGTCCGTTTAGTTGCTAATTCAGGATCTTCTATTTCTTTTATTCTTTCATAACCAACACGAGCCAACCAACGTTTAAATGGCTCAGCTTTCGGCGATGGAATTGATTGAATAATGCGAAATATTGTTTCTGTATTAGCACAATCAGTCTGATATTTTTTATTATCTGAAGTCAATAATTTCAGTTGTCCGATTTTTTCGGACACCTCAACATATCCTTCATCTTTCAACTTCTTTTTTAAATCATTCCAATATTTTCGCGGTCTTTTATTATCAATTAAAACCTCAATAATATCTACAACAGAAAACCACCATTCCTTCTTATAGATAATTTTTCTAATTTCCTTGCCTCTAAATAAAGCGATCTTTGTTGTTTCTTCTATAGTATTTTTTATCATACTCCTTTAATTATTAAGTACATTATACCTTGAAAATAAAAACCTAACAATAACTTATCCCCCCAACAAGTGCATTCACTTGACAAAAGATAAATTTTTGCATAAACTTTAAATGTGCTCATGAAGTGCAAGCTTTATTCGGCTAATGAATTCTATATGCCGAAAGTGGGCACACTAAAAAAACTGCTATTTCCGCAGTTTTTTTAGTTTTTTGTCATTTTTCTTCATTATACTATAAAATACTAAATGACCATTTCCAATTCTTCTTAAAACAACTGTGACTATGGTCTTTTGTTTACCTGCGACCTCTTTTAATGCCCAACATTCAATATATTTATTAAATTTTTTTGAATAATACTTTGACGTCCATCTATAAATTTTTTTAGCAGAAACTATGACAGGTATTGAAAGCGGAAGTAATCCTATTTTATACATTCGCTCTTTTCTTGAACGAGCTTTACCAAAACTATCATATTTTAAATGATAAAATCCTTTTGAATTAAAAACCACATCTTCTTTAAGACATGGACAATAAACTTTCTTAATAGATTTATACCATGCTCGTCTTTGTTTTATTAACTCTTGATATGATAATTTTGACATATGTGTAAATATAATCATATATTTACTTACTCGCTCGGAAATGAAAATAAATTTTCATTTCTCTTGCTCGTTGCGTAAATAAAAAAATCCCTCCTTTAATTATTAAGTATATTATACTTTGAAAATAAAAATTCAACAATAAAATATTTGCCAAGAATAGAAATATAAGTTATTCTATTAAATAAAATATTCTTTAACACAGGGAGAGTAATAATGATAAGTATAATCTTTATTATCGACAAAATGGCTAAGGGGGAGATTGTTCCAGTCAAAGTAACAAAAAAAGAATGGGAAAAAGGCATTTTTACTGTAAAAGTAGATGGTAAAAAAATAACTGCCCAGCTTCCAACTTTTTCTAACCCAGGGGAAGGACTTAATGCTACTCATGTAGCATTTAAAAGAGTGTCGGAGGCGATGGAATACAAAGAAGAATAAATCCAACAAAACAATTTTAAAAGCGCCTTGTTGCAACAAGGCGCTTTTATCTATTTTTTATTTTCTTCTATGAAATCGTTATGCCTCTGAACATAAATAGATGCACTCAAAATTCCATAGATAGATGAAATAAAAAGAAATACGATTAAGCCTGAATAAAGGATGATTTCAAAAGATCCTCCAACTATATCCTTTATCAAGCAAACAAAGAACCACCATCCAATGGCAATGAAATAGAAAGTGGTCTTTATCTTTCCAAGAAAATGAGAACTAGTATCAAGTCCATTAATGAAACCCCTTATCCAGATTAATACTAAAAATAACTCTATTGCCAACGATATAATAACCAATCCCTTAACGAGTGCTAAACAAGCCCCACCATTCCATTTCCAAAGCTCTATAAAGAAATAAGTAAACGCAGAACAAGAAAATAGTTTGTCTCTAATCTTATCAAGGAATTCACCAACTGAACTGGTAATTTTTAACTTTCTGGCTATCCATCCGTCTAATAAATCAGACAAAGCTATACCAACAACTAAAATAAAAACAAATTGTTGGCTAAATGGACCATTCCATATGACGAAATTAAGCCAGATTGTTAAAATGATACCAATTGCCGTAACAATATTAGCTATATTCTTAAAAATGAATGCCATATTCACTTTCTCCTTCCATATTTTTATTTTAAAAAACTTTTCTAAAACTACAATCCAACAAATTCTTTTATCTTATTAACTGGAATTGTTTTTAAAAGTCCCTTGCTATCAACTAAATTTAATCCAATTACTTCACCCCTGATATTAATTAAAGGGCTTCCATTCGCTAAAATATTTTCTTCACTTAAATTAATTTCAAGAGTTCCGTCATTGATATTTCTAATAATTCCTAAATTAACAAATTCATTTAAATCACTTCCAATTAATTCAGCTCCGATTAAAATAACTCTTTCACCTAATTCTAAATTTTCTAAATCAACTAAAGAAACGACTGGCAAGTTACTATCTTCTATCTGGAAAAGAGCTAAATTATTTTCTAAATCTTTTTTAATTAATTTAGCTGCTGAAGAATGTCCATCTCTAAATACTAAATATTGACTCGCTCTCAGTGAGACTAAATCACCTGAAGTGATTAAAAAACCATCACTAGTAATTAAAAAACCAGTTCCCTGGTTAAGCATTCTTTTGTTCTGGTAAGATTGAACAACAACTAAACAAGGACTAATCTTATCAATTGATTCTTCAATAGCAATATTTTCAGTAATAATAATTTCTTCAGTTGGATTAATAATAGTTGTTCCATTACCAGCATGTTTAATAAACTCAAATTGAGTAAAAAAAGGAACTCCTGATAAATATGGCAAAATAAATTGGTCAGCTAGAATTCCTCCAAACCCACCAATAATTAAAATCAAAAATACATTTATAATTTTTCTATACATAATAATATTTATTAATTAACTTCTATTGCTCTGTTAGTCTCCAAGTAATATCCAGTTGAATTAATTGGATATCCTCCTGCATTCCAGGTTGTATCATAAGTAGCGCTATTGTCAAGAGCTACATTACTATAATTACAAGTTCCTGAACCTTTTCTCATGTCATATAAACAACGCTCTATCCCAGATTCGGCAGCGTAATACGAGACAGTTGAATGACCCGTTTGACTAGACATTTTGATTTGATTCAACATCAAAATGCTAATTCCAGAACTAATAAGTAGAAGAACGCTTAAAAGCATAATTGATAAATATATAGAGATTGATCCTTTTTGTGACATTTTTTTTAGAAAGGTCTAGAAGAAACAGAATTTTGCAAAGAAGTTTCTGCGCTTTCTTCTTGCCTAGATCCTTGTGATTCTGCTTTTATAATAATTGTTACTAAAGACCTATTTGGAAAATTACTTTTTCTAATATAAAACCAACCAGTTAAATCAATATTAGATGGACTAACAGCATATCCATAACGCATTAATTTTTTATTAACATTATCGAATTGATAGTTAAGGGTCAATCCTTCATCATTTGTTATATTTAAAATATTTGTTTTATTTGATGCTGATGAATTAATAGTACTCATTCTAATCTCTTTACTCATTGATTCTAAAAGATAACGAGTACTTTCTTGAGTGTTTTGCAAAACAAATGCTTTTCGTTGAGCATTAATAACCGAAACGGAAATGCCAGACATGGCAACAATGATTATACTAAAAGTAGCCATTGCAACAAGCAATTCAACTAATGTAAACCCAGCAGCACTTTTTTTGTTATTTATTTCCAATTCCATAAATGATCTTCAACAGTTAAATAATGCCAATCACCTCTTGACTGCCATTTAATTTCAACCACAACTTTTACTTCTTTAAAAGAAACTTTAGTCAAAATTATTTTACGATAAAAAGGTGTATTGTTCCCTGAAGAATACTGATAGAATCCATTAATATCAATTTTTAAAGGAGTTTCAGAAAAAGATATCAAATTAGAATTATCATATTGAACCCTATGATTTTGAACAGTGCTAGTGGCAATTGTGCTATACCATCCCCAATTAATCCAATCCACATTAGATCTCCTCATGTCTCTAATAATTTCAACACCTTCTTGAGCTAAGCCAGAAGCAATAAATCTCATTTCACCTACATCTGAAATTTTTAAAGACATATTAGCTAAACTTAAAATAGACATCAAACCAGTTGATACAATAAAAATAGATATTATTACGCCTATAAGACTAAATCCTTTTTGTTGTTTGATAAACATCTTCTAATTTCCCTGAATTAATCCAGCTGTAGTTATTGTAATTATTTTTGTTTTAGAAGTCCCGTTAACCCCCAAGGTAATTGTTCTTGATAGTCCAGCAGACAAATTACCATTAAGATATGTTTTGGGATCAGGAGATTTAAAAAATACATCTAATGTATTATTGATTTTTACATTATTTAATAAATTAATTGTTTCAATAATTCTATCGGATGAATGATACATTGAATCGCCATTATTATCAGCATAAATAATATAATAATTATTATTAATTACAGCATAAATACCATAACTATTATATCCATCTATATCAACTTTGTTCATGGCCATATTCTGAGCTTTTCTCAAATTTGAGACTAATTGCTGAGAAGCTTGATCAAGCGCATAACTTCTTTGATTATTACGATAACTAATTAAAACCGAAGCAGAAAGCAAACTAATAATAAACATAACTATCAATAATTCGGTCATGGTAAATCCTTTTTGTTTTAAAAAATATTTTTTAATAATATTTTCTTTCATTATTATTATTATACATTAAAAAATAAAAAAAGCCCACTCTAAGGCGGGCTTTAAAGATAATTATTTTAATCCTCTTGCCATTGTGGTAATTCTAATTGAATATTAACTGTTTTAGATATAGAACAACTGTAACCATCAGAATCAGTAACTTCTAATGTTACTTGTTTGTCTCCTGTAGAATTAAATTGAGTAGTTGGATTTTGTT
>CAYTNU010000018.1:0-5549 GCA_964439515.1 uncultured Candidatus Saccharibacteria bacterium
TATTTATCCACAATTGCTTACTTGACACATAGTATAGAAAAGAGATAAAATAATTAATATAAGATACATAAAGATATATAAACATTATAAAACCTTAATATCAATAAACTAAAACTATGAGATACCTTACTATTAAAGAAGCATCAAAACTTATCCATGTAACTCCCCTAACCTTAAGAAATTGGGATAAGAAGGGAATATTAAAACCTTATCGTAATCCAATTAATAACTATCGTATGTATCGATTAGATCAGATAGAGGGATTCCTTAGAAGAATAGAACAAAGCAGAACTAAACAAACTATAAGAAAAATAGATTTATTCTAATAAGAGTTTTAATAATAAAAAAACCCGTGAATTATATCACGGGTTTTTTTATTACTCCTAATTAAATATTAACTTCTTGCTTTAATACTTTGCATTATACCAAGAGCTAAAAATATACTAATCAAACTACTACCACCATAACTAACCAAAGGCAATGTAAGTCCAGTGATTGGTAATACAGCTACATTCATTCCAATATTAATTACTATCTGAACAAAAATCATTATTGCTAAACCAGAAACAAAAAGACGAGAAAAATTATTAGAAGAAACTAAAGCAATTTTAATAATTCTCCAAAACAATCCTATGAAACAAAGCAACAAGAAAGAGACTCCAATCAATCCTCTTTGTTCAGCTAATGTAGCGAAAATAAAGTCAGTATGTTGTTCTGGTAAAAACTTAAGACCAGCTTGTGAATTATCACCTACTCCCTGACCAAATAGACCACCTGAGCCAACAGCAATCAATGACTGACTAATATGATATCCCCCACCATAGGGATCTTCTTGTGGATTTAAAAAAGTAAGAACTCTTTGTTTTTGATAATCTTTTAAGATTAAGAACCAACTCCCGACTAAAAGCAAAACCATAATTAAAAAAAGAATACCTAAATGACGTATTTTAATACCAGATATTACAACCATACCAAACCAAATGCTTAATAAAACTATAGCAGAACCAAAATCAGGTTGTATAAGAACCATTGCGATAAGTAATGCTACATAAGAACCAGAGATAAGCAAATGTCTAATTCTATAAAGTTCAATATGACGTAAAGAAAAATATTTAGCTAAAAAAAGAATAACTATTATTTTAACAAATTCCGTAGGTTCAAAGTTTACATAACCCAAGCTAAACCAACTAGAAGCTCCTTTAATGTCTTGAGAAAATAAAACAAAAATTAAAGAAGACAGAGAAAACAGATATAAGATAAACAAAACATAAGAATAATTTTTAAAAATTCTATAATCAAAAAAACTCAATCCAAGCATTAATATTAAACCAAGACCTAAAAAAGATAATTGTTTTTTAAAAGAAAACACTGATTCAGAAGAACCAATTCCATAAATAGTTAAAAGCCCTACTCCAGATAAAAGTAAGACAATGAAAATTAATTTCCAATCAAGTTTTCGTAGATGAGAATACATAAAGATTAAAAATTAAAAATTTTATTCTAGTATTCTTGAAATCTTTCTGTGTCTCTTATTCCGCTTAAATAATTATCTAAATTAAAAATATTTGTTTCAACTTCAATTTTAAAAGAAGCGACTTCTCCATCTATGGTATCGAACCAAATAGAAATAAAATCACGTTCTTCGTCAGCTAAAAAAGTTCTTATTTCATTAGTGTTAATACCTACTAAACGATCATAAGAATCAAATAATAAAATATCAATATCTATTTTATCAAAATCAAAATTAGTTTTATTAATTAAAATTGCTCTTGCTTGAGAAAATCCAGGTTCTTGATCTCCTAAAAGACGATATTCTTTTTGTTGAACACCTAATTTAGGCGGTTGATAATCTTCTAGTTTTTCCCATTCAACGCTTATAAAAGAAAACTTAATTTGTTTAACAGGAATATCACTCTCGGCTTTAATTTTAAGAATATATTTTGTTTGATTAGGCAAGATATAAGTTGATCCAGGATATTCAGATATTAAATTATCTTGAGTATCATAAAGTTCAAATTTATAAGATATATTACCACTTCCATAATTCTGATTAGGATTCTTTATTTGAGCAACTAAATCATAAAAACAATCTTGAGATGGAATAACTTTAATAGACAAAATTTCTATATTGTTAATATGAATCAATTCGCAAGGCAAACATGGTCCACCGCAATCAATTTCCTCTTCTTCTTGATTTTTAATACCATCATTACAAGAAGGATCTGGTTTAATAAAAATAGAATAAATTAAAAATACGAGAGCAAATAATATAGAAAAGAATATTAAAGCGATAATTATTTGTTTAATGTTTCTTTTTGTCATAATAGAATAATAAAAACCCTATATATAGTATAGGGTTTTTATTATAAAGATTCAAGACACTAAATTGGCGGCTACCTACTTTCGCAGTAAAACCACTATCATCGGCCTTGATGGATTTCACTTCTGTGTTCGGAATGGGAACAGGTGGGACACCATCAGCATAACCACCAAATTAGTGGCTTGAATCATAAAAATTAATATTCAAAAAGCTAGAAGGATAAATAAAACGATTTATTAGTACTCCTCGGCTTAACACATTACTGTGCTTACACCTAGAGCCTATCAAAGTAGTCATCTTCTACTAATCTAAGATACTTAATCTCGGGAGGGGCTTCGCGCTTAGATGCTTTCAGCGCTTATCCCTTCCAAACTTAGCTACCCAGCGATGCCCCTGGCGGGACAACTGGTAGACCAGAGGTTTGTTCATCCGGATCCTCTCGTACAATGGACAAATTCCCTCAAGTATCAACGCCTGCGGCAGATAGGGACCAACCTGGCTCACGCCGGTCTGAACCCAGCTCGCGTACCTTTTTAATGGGCGAACAGCCCAACCCTTGGTAGCTTCTTCACCACCAGGATAAGATGAGCCGACATCGTTTATAATCTATTATTACTAATAGGAAGGACTATATCTTCATCCGTTTTATTAAACGGAGTTGGCGTATTATAGTAGTTTAAATCTTCATTATGAAGTACCTACTATCATTGCAGTCTCTACGGGGTCAGTTATTTTATATAACTAACTTCCCACGATATTGTCCTTTTTAATTTTATTATTACCACTAAATTAAAAGGATTTCATCGTTATTAGCCAATTTTTTGGTATGATATTACTATCACAGCACCCCGGTTTGTCGGTTTAATTGAGGTGCCAAACAGCGCCGTCGCTGTGGACGCTTAGGCGCTATTAGCCTGTTATCCCTAGGGTAACTTTTATCCGGTAATCTTCCGCGGTTCTACAACCTACGGTCGGTTCACTAAGTTCTGCTTTCGCAACTGCGCGACATGTCAGTCTTGCAGTAAAGCCGGCTTGTGCCTTTACACGACAAACCCGATTTCCATCCGGGTCTAGCCGACCTTTAAGCGCCTCCGCTACTTTTTAGGCAATTATGTTAATCCCCAATTTCTTACGCATAGAGGGAACAATATATGGTTCAATTAAATTAACAAATTTCATAACCGTTTCTGATAATAGATATAATCTCCAACCAGTTGGTTCTTTTTTAAAATTTGTTTTGATACCAAATTTTTCCCATAATGCTTTTTGTAACCTTTTTAAGTTTACTTTAGAAAAACATTGAGTATTAATTAATAATGCTCTATGTTTTTTTGATTTCATTTGCCCATCATCCATAAACCATACTGCCATTGATAATGGCGTTAACCATCTCTTAATTAAAAGAGGTATTTTTCTACTTTTATCTTTTTCATAGAATTGTTGAGCAAAAAATCTAAGATTTCCCACAGAAAGAGTACTAAATTCATATGTCATGAATTCCTTACCAAAACCTTTTTTTTCTCTTTTTCGAGGAATAGTATTAACAAATTCATTTAATTCTTCATATAACCAATCTACGTATTCTTTGTGATTGATACTTTGTTCTACTTTTAATCTATATGTTTTCCCATTATTCTGTGTTTCTAAATGTCCATCTCCTAATACCAAACCTATTACAATCTCTTTCTGTCGTTTTGTAAGTTTTAATTTTTTCTTTTTTTCTTTTAACTCTTTTGTGTTCATAATTGTTTAATTTGTGAGGATATTCTTTATGTCGCCACAAAGATCAGACTATATCTTCTCCATAAATATGGAGTTTGGCGTGTAGTCGTTGAAGGGTCATTCATTAATTAATTAATGAAGACTTCCCTGCTGATTGTCTGCACTGAAACATTTTCACTGGATTATTAATCCTAGTAGTTTCAGATACTCAGAGTTTCCAGCATACAGCCAAAACGCCCCAGTTTCCATTTTATCACATAACTTCTTATAAATCTAAGTAACGGAAAAGATTATATAATACTGAAATAAAATAGAAAGGTTAAGGCGAGCGCCCCACTCAAACTGCCCAGCACCCACTGTTTCCACCATAAAGGCAGATTAGAAGTATTATTTTAAAAGACGGGTATTTCACTGACGGCTCCACCCAACCCGAAAGTCAGGTTTCAAAACCTCCCCGCTATGCTATGCATTTAAAACAAAACATCAATGAGAACTTGCAGTAAAGCTCCTAGGGTCTTTCCGTCTTGCCGCAGGTAGGAGGCATCTTCACCCCCACTGCATTTTCACCGGGCTCTTCGTGGAGACAGTTTCCCAGTCGTGACGCCATTCGTGCAGGACACAAATTACGTGCCAAGGAATTTCGCTCATTTTGTTACTATTCGTCTTGCGAGACGAAATTCTATACATCGCTGTATAGATCGGACTATATCTTCCTTGATTATCTCAAGGTTTAGCGTGTAGTCTCTGAGGATTCTAAAAACTTGGATGGTTTCTTTCTGTTCATTCTCTGGATTAAATTGGCAACTTTCTTTAATCCTTTAAGATTATAATGTTCTTGTTTTAACATTAATTTTATAATCTTTACGAATAATTCAAAATCTTTCTTTTTTTCAGTTCTTAAACTATTTTCACTGAAAAATGGAATGATTTTTTCATCTATATCTTTAATTGATCTTACACAATATCGATATATATCTTCTCTATGGTTATCGCGTCTTCTATTAATGAATATTTTGCCACATCCGAAAAATTTTTGAATAAATTCTAAAGAATTTAAACTTTTTTTTCCTTGCGTAACAACAAATTCTGGAAAAACTTGCCAACCATATCTAGTTTTTTTATTTCGAAACATAGATACGGAGAAACAACCTTCTCCATCTGTATAACCAACTATCCATCCGATATTTTTTAGTCTTTCCTGCTGATTTTCTGGCATCTTCTTTCTAGAAGATACACTGGTCAGATTTTTACTTTGCATAATGTTATTTTATTTATGGTAACATTATACCATAGTACTGCCAGATACTCCAGGGATTCCAGCATATAGCTAAATTTTACTAAGGCAACAAATTTTCACCTTAGGACCGTTATAGTTACGGCCGACATTCACTAGGGCTTCGAGCTTTAGCAATTACCCATAAATGGATAATCACCTCAACTGTTAACCTTCTAGCATTGGTCAGGCGTCACCCCCTATACATCCTCTTGCGAGTTAGCAGGGAGCTGT
>CAYTNU010000019.1:0-3771 GCA_964439515.1 uncultured Candidatus Saccharibacteria bacterium
TTATTAGATAAAATCATAGTTCTATTTTATCTATTGTAAAATAGTTTGTCAAGTGGATAAGTAAAAATAATTGACATTTATAATTTACAAACTAGATTTAAATTTTTAATTCCCAATTTTTAATTTTATAAATAATCTCTAATTAATTAATTTTTAAACATTAAAAATTTAAGCATTATTTAAAAATTACAAAATTTAAAAATTTAAAATTATTATTTCTTCCCTCGCTTTTTCTTCTTCATAACTACATGCAGAGGAAAAAATTCATAATAATCATTTTCATCAAACCAAGCGCACTTAAAATGAAACAACCTCAAAGACGTTAAACGGCTCATAGCCAATGCGTAAATAGTTAATTGATCAATTGGCTTAACTTTTTTAGCGCTTGGCTTATAATCCATAATGTGAACAGTTCCGTTTCTAACTTGGATTAAATCTATGTGTCCAGTAATAATTTCTTCCTCTTTTAAATCTAATGGAACTTGCCAATTTAATTCATTTTGAAAATGCAAAATATCTTCATAATCCAACAATACAGGAACTTCAATTGCAACAGTAACCGAATCATTAACCAACATAAATTCCTGTAAAATTTGATGACGCAATTTATTATTAGCTACAGCTTGCATTACAAAACGAGTAATTTTATTGGCCTGATTTTCTTTTCTAATAATTTTAACTTCGTCAGGATTAAAAAATTTATTATACTGAGAAGCTCTGTTCTCAGATTCTCTAAAAATATGATGAGGACATTCTGCTGAAACCAATTCAAGAAAATCTTTAATTTGTTTTAATTTATAATGCTTAAAATCATCTTCTAAAATACAATCCATTTTTGCTCGATGATATTTAAAATCATATATCTGACCATGCATTAAATGAACTTCATCAATAATGTCTTTGGGAGAATATTTTTTAGAAACAAAATCTCGCAATCGTAAAAATGGCAAATAATCTTTATATCCCTTAGCCCAGTTAAGAATTGTTTGCTCGCTTAATTTAAATCCATATTTTTCAAAAATCTTAGCAACAATGTCTTTTGTAGTATAAAGACGATTATATAGAGTAATGGAATCTAAAATAATTCTTAAAGGATATGTTCTGCTTTTACTAATCTGTGGGGTAAATTTTTTTTGACAATGTTTACAAAAATAAATCTGAATTTCTTCCATTTTCTTTTTTCTCTTTCCCTTTTTAACAATATCTTTACCTTGACAATAGGGACAGCATTCAACCACTTTTTCTTGTTTTTTATCTTGTTTATCTAAAAGCATGAATATTAATTTTCAAATTATTTTTTCTTATTTAAAGTATTAATAATTTTTTGCAGAATCTACCTTGCCTAACCAATTACAAATCCCTTTACATTTTTCATAAGCCTGAGGAGGTTCTGATTGATCAAGTATCTTTCTGGCCTTTGAAAGAAGAGCTGGAATAATATCTAAATTTAAATTCACCTTTAAGGTATAAATTTTAAATTCTAATTTAAAATTTTCATCATTTTCTAAGTCATTATTTGGTTGACAATAAACTAAACTTAATTTAGTCACTGGCTTATATCCATATTTCTCAGCTAAATAAGCATAACAATTTAACTGGACTTCATATAGGGGATAAAGTTCATCCTGACGATCTGTAAATTTAGCTGTTTTATAATCAACAATATGATAATTACCATCTTTAGTTTTAAAAATATCATCTGGATATCCGGTTAAAATCCAATCCCCTTGTTCAACTGGTAATTTAAAATAGATATCGCCCTCTTCAACTTCAACTAATTCTTCTATCTCTAACCAATCAGGTTTTTCTCCTCTTTCTGCAAAAGAACGATGAGTACTTCTTTTGGTAACTGCGTCTAAGGTACTAAAAATACCGGGAAAAATTCCAGGCGGTTTATCTATATGTCTTTCTATCCAAAAACAACGAGGACAAAAATCTGGCATATTTAATCTACCTAAATCTTTAGCACTAATTGCTTTTAATTTATTCTGCTTCATTTATCTTTCCTTTCAAATCCACCTCTGTCTTGATAAACCCTTGTCCATGCTCTGCGTAAATTATTAATTTTAACTCTTTGCTTTTGATATTTAGATAGAATCTTATTCAATACTTCTTTAATATCATTATTCTCAATAGTAGCTATGATAAAATCTATTTTTGTTATAATATTCGCAATGATTCTCATTGCTTGTTCTAATTTATTAAAAGCTAATTTATTGCTTGAAAATCTATCACCATAACTTTCAGCTATTAATTTTGGAATTAATTTAGATAAGGAATAAAGAATATTAAATTCATTTGATAGACATTTATCTTTTTTTGTTTTTTTAATTTCTGGAATGAATTTAAAAATTTCTGAACATAAAAGAGTCGTCTGGCGATATACTTCTAAATCGCGAAAACTCTTAACTGATGTCTTAACTCTATATTTATTATATTCTTCTTTTTGATAAGCCATGAACTTTAATGATCAAGTTTCAATTTTCAATTTTCATTAAATATATAATTCTATAATTTTCAAATTTTTGTCATCCTGAATCACTTCCCTTGTCATCCTGAACTAGCAAGTGAAGGATCTATTTCTTCAATAAATCATCAAAATTAGGATTGATACTTTTAATTAGTTTTATTTTCTTGGCTCTTGTCCACCCTTTAATTCTCTTTTCTGCTGCAATCGCTTCTCCTGGAGAACTAAATGCTTCATAATACACTAATTTATTTATATTGTATTTTGATGAAAATCCAACCATTAACTTATTTCTATGTTGATACATTCTTCTTTCTAAATTATCTGTAACACCTGTATACAAAACAGTATTTTTAAAATTAGTTGCAATGTAAACGTAGTATTGTTTTTTCATATAGATTCTTCGTCTGCTGACTCAGAATGACAAGATTATGTCATCCTGAACTATCAAGTGAAGGATCTATTTTAATTAGATTCTTCGTCTGCTGACTCAGAATGACAAAAATATTTGTTTAAAAATTGATCATTGAAACTTAATTATTGATTGGTTATTGATACTTGAAACTTGATCATTTTTATCTATGTCCCGTTTTTTAGAAAGAAATAACAATTTTTTAAAAAAATCTTTAAAAAACAACTAAGATTGATGTTCTTGGCTTTGTTGAGCGATTAATAAGCGCATGCTTCAATTTTGTTGATAGATAAGCCATAAAACAGGAATCAGGTTCTTAATCTTATATCGAAAATGTCTCAAATTATGTAATTATAAATACCCTATCTACTATCCGAGACCCAAAATTATTCAATAATAACAGAAACTGTAGAAGTAGAAGTTTCTTCTGCTACTGTCTCTGACTCGTCTATAACAATATCAGGAGTTGTAGTAGAAATATCATCATCTGGTTCCTCGATAATAACATCAGGAGTTGTGCTAGAAGTATCATCGTCTGGCTCTGTAATGACATCTGGAGTGGTAGTAGAGGTTTCTTCAACTGGCTCTTCGGCAAGTTCTTCAACTGATCCTTCTAGGACAGCATTACATTCTCCTGACTTTGTTGATGGAACTCCATATTCAACATACAAACAATACGGCTCGCCTGTTTTGCTGTCATAAATTGTAATACCGCTTTTTGTAGCATCTTCTGCTTTAACTTTTAAATTCTCTGTTTCAATGTCTTTAGACCTAATCTTGTCAATAATAGTATAACCATCTACATCTATTGTCAATCCCGACAAGGACATTGTATTCTCTTCGGGTTCTGCAGCAGAATCTGATAGATATCCATTAGCTTCTAAGGTGGCTC
>CAYTNU010000020.1:0-2860 GCA_964439515.1 uncultured Candidatus Saccharibacteria bacterium
AACGCACGACTTTTTTGTTTATTTATGGATTAAATTAGGACGATGCTTATGGGTTAATTAATTTAATTTTAAGAAATAAAAATTTTATCATTGTGGATAACTTTATATTTATGATCATGATATTAAAATTCAATTATCCTTATCCGATAAATAAAATGTAGTTTTTGGCTTATTTAAGCCAAAGAAAAGCGTTTAAATAATATCGGATATATTGCTTTTTATAGTATCCGATATTATCGGATAGACCGCTTGACATGTCCTTAGGCTAAAGACTATAATAGGACTACAACACGATATCAATAGTTACTGCGCAGGTAACCGATAATTCTATAACAAAAGGATTTATTTTGGTTTACCTGCGTTTTTGTTTTTATGGTTTGTTACACAATAACACAATGCATTTCTCAAGACATAAGTTTAACCTTATTGGTATTAGCTTTGTCTGCTCCAGTCATAGCTTTATTGATCTGGAAAAGAGAGCTATTCAAGATGTTTAAGTAATTTTTATGACCGAAAAGAAGAACTATAGTAATAAAATATATATTTCCTTAGCTGAAGCAAGTAAGCTCTGTGATTATTCACAAGAGTATTTGAGTTTACGCGCGCGTCATGGAAAGCTTAAAGCAATTAAGCAAGGACGTAACTGGGTAACAACCAAAGAATGGTTAAATGGATATATCAAAAATTTCAATGGGGAAGACGTATCAGAAGTAGAAAAAAAGATTGTAAAGAGAATAGTTACAGAAAAGAAAAAAAGTAAAAATATTTTTAAAGTACCATTGTCTGATTTGGTTAAACCAGTTTTTTATTTTATTTACTCTTTTGTATCTGATATTTCTGGGATTCTTTTAGAGTCTATAAAAAGCATTAGACAAGGATTGGTTCTATCTATTAATATTCTGTTTATTGCATTAAGCGGACTTCTAAAACTTTTAGATGATGGTTTTGATTTAATTAAGCTATCAATATCTAAAATAGATATAATTAGCCAACCAATCGATAGGGGGTTGGCTTTTATTGATAAAGCATACTCTGGTTTTAAAATTCCAAAAGTTAAAATTAATAATATATACAGTTCTTTAAGGGTTGTTAGTATAATTTTAATTTGCTCATTAGTTATCGGTATCTTTTTTACTTTTAGCCAAGGAGCAAGAGCTTCTTTAGCCAATTGGAAAGATAAGTCTTTTGAAGCCATATTCTACGCAGGAGAGAGTATGGCTGATTTTGTTTTTAAACAAAGTCGTAATACTTTTAGTTTGATTGATTCTGCTCAAGAAGCAGTTGGCAATGTAAGTAAAATATCAAGTGAAGCATTAAGCCATACTCCTCAGTTGATTGAAGAAACAACACAAGATATTGAAAAAATTTCAAACCGAATAGTTTCATCAACACAAAGTACACAAAAAGAAATTATAAATACAGTTCCAAGATTTACTCAAGGATTTATTCGAAATATAAGAAGTTTTGGAGAAGATTTTAGAATTACATTTTTAAATATTCCTAAGTCAGTAATTGCATTTGCTAAAGATTCTATTAAAAAATCTATTAATAATTTTAATGAGCTAAGTCAGAGGAATGAATATGTTAAAAAGAGGTTAAAATACAATATAGTTCAGTTACCGCAAATAACCAAAGAATTATACTCTGAGGCCACATCCTATCCGATATCGGATAAGTTTTATCCGATATATGAGACAGGGAATCAAACAGTAAATAAGATTGTAAAATCATTAAAAAATACTCCAAATTTATTACAGGAGAATTTTTCATCTATAGGGGCTTCTATAAAAATCTCTTCTCTTTCTTCTATTCAAGGAATAAAAGAATGGGGAATAAATCAATTGTCAGAAATAACGATTTTTGCATATAATCTACCTAATTCAATAAATCAAACAATAGATAATAAAATAAATCAAACATTTCAGAAATTATCAAATATTAAACAATCTTTCAAATCATTAGTAATGGTAGAAATTGAATCAATAGAGTTAGGAGAAGCTAAAGAACAAGTAGGAGAAATTATTAAAATTACTGAGGATAAACTAATTTTTGAAATGGACAAAGGACTTATTGAATTTGTAGATAATAAAGATAATGTTACGGCAAGTATTTTTGATAGCATTGATGATATAATTTCTAAAACTGGACAAGGATATAATATAGCAAAAAATAAACTTGGAGATACATATGTTAAAGTAGCTGAATTTTTAATTCCTGGATATTCTTTAGATTGGTATTCAAGAGATCTCTCTGTTAGACAAGGGAAAACAATTGTAGTTGAGGAAACAATTGTCAAAGGAGCACCTGTTACTCAAATAACAGAAAAAATAATAGAAGTCGTTCAACAAGTTGATCTAACTGAAGTCAATAATAAGATTTCTCAATTAGGTTCAGAAATAACTACATTAAAATCTAAAATAAGTTCAAAAATAGATTACACTGTTCCGTCTTATGCTCCAGTATATATTCCATCTGCTGGATTAGAAGTATCTGGTCATGCTCTTTTAACCATGCTTAACGTAACTGGTTCTGGTTCAATTGGTGGTTCTTTGTCTGTTCATGACAATGCAGCTTTTGGAAATTCTAAAGATACCAAAACAATACTTGATGTTTATTCGGATTCAACATTCCATAATGGAGCTACTTTTAATGCTGGTATTAGTGCATCGAGTTTAGAAATTAGTGGCAATCTTTCAGTTGGTGGAACAAGTGTATTTACTGGTGCTTCTACTTTTAATAGTACGGTTAATATTAATGATAAATTAACTTCTACTAGTACATTAATGATAGCCACTACAACTGATACTGTATTAACTGTTAAGCAATTTGGTACTGGAGATATTCTTAATCTCTATGATGG
>CAYTNU010000021.1:0-2759 GCA_964439515.1 uncultured Candidatus Saccharibacteria bacterium
AATTCTACAGAAGAGAAACAAGTAACATTACAAGTAACTGATTCTGATGGTTATAGCTGTTCTATGTCTAAAGCGGTTAGTATCCAGTCAGAATTACCACAATGGCAGGAGGATTAAGACATAAATGGTAAAAAAATTTATTATTTTTTATCCAATAATTACCGGATTACTTTTAAGTTTAGCTTATAACTATCCGGTTTTTTGGTTTTTAGGTCTTTTTTCTCTTTGGCCTTTTATATATTTTCTTTACAATGTTAATCAAGCTAAAAAAATCTTTATAAATAGTCTTATTTTTGGATTTGTTTTTATGGGATTTTCCGTGATATGGCTTTGGGCATCTTATCCGCTTGATTGGGCTGGTGTTTCAAATAATCTTTTAGGATGGCTAGCAGTTTTATTACACTGGGGAATCATTGTAGTATTAGGTTTTTTTATTGCTCTTTTTGGACTATCTTTTTATGTTTTAAAATCTCGGAATTGGACAGATATTTTATTATTTCCTTCATTATGGGTTATTTTTGAATTTTTAAGGGCTTGGTTCTATTCTATTTTAATAATTGCTCCAGAATCATTAATCGGTCCATTTTTTACATTTGGTTTTTTAGGACATCTTTTAGCTTTAAATAGTAATCTTTTACAACTTGCTAGTATTGGAGGAATATATTTTTTAAGTTTTATTGTTGTTTTTATAAATATATTTTTCTATTGGCTTATTTTTATAAAAAAGGGGAAAAAGAAAATAATGTATCTTTTCTCGAGTCTTTTTTTGCTTCTTTTTTTAATGTTTTTTTCTTTTAATATTGTTTTTGATAATGCATATAAAGATAATTTAGAAATTAAAGTTTCTGTAATGCATACTAAATTAAATTCGTTTTTTGAAATTAGCAATGAAGATGCAAAAAAACGTTTAAATGTTTATTATGATTTATTAAAAGAGCTTCAAGATAAAGAAGAAAAACCTGATATGCTTATTTTTCCAGAAGATTCAAGGTTCTTAAGAGACTTAATAAAAGAGAAAAATGATTATGAATTTTTTAATAATATTTTTGGTGAAAAAGATGTTTTAATTATTGATTCAAGTAGAGTAAGAGATGATTCTAGTAAATTAAAATCAAGACTTTTTTATTATAGTCCTAGACAAGGAGTATTAGATAAATATGATAAAATCTTTTTAACCCCTGGAGGAGAATATAATCTTTCAATTGTTATTTCCCTTATGAAATTGCTTGGACAGGATGATTTTCTAGGAGTATTTGATAATAATAGGGCTTATTCTAAAGGATCAGAACTTTCAATAGGACAATTTAATGGCTATGGAGTAGGAACTCTTTTTTGTAATGAAATATTTTCGCCAGATTTATATAGAAAAATTACATTGAAAGGATCTAATGTTTTAATTAACGTAGCTTCACAATCTATTTTTAAAGGGAATCAAATTCTTTATAATCAAACCAGAAGTATTGCTAAAATAAGAGCTGTTGAGAATAATCGTTATTTTATTCAAGCTGGAAATTTTATTTCATCTTCAATAATAGATAACAAAGGAAACGTAATAGCGGTTTCTGATGATAATAATTCTTTATTACACGGAAAAATTCTATTGATAAAAGATAAAACTCTTTATAATTTATTTGGCGATTGGATATTGATATTTTCTTTATTAGTTGTTATTTATTTGTTTTTTTCTTGTTTAAAAAGGAATAAATAGGTATATATAGTTATCCACATTTTATATATTTTTATTTTTGTGTTATAATTAAGTTAATTGATATGGTTTTATCAAAAAAGAAAATAATTTTTATAAGTTTAATTTTACTAGTTGCAATTACATTGATTCTGGTTGGTTATTTATGTTTTAAATATGTTGATAAAAACGATAATCAGATATTAAATAGTAATCCTTTATTAGGAAAAATAAATTTAACTTTATTTAAAAAAGGCGGCGATAGAGTAGGATTATATTCTTATGATTTAGAGAAGAAAGAATTAAGTACTTTTTATGGATCAGAACAAGAAGATGCTATCACTGGTAAATTTAGAATTCAAGATAATCTTTTTATTACATCTTCTAACTATAAATCATCAGATCCTTTTCTCTTTCAATTATGGACAATAGATAAGAATAAAAAAACAAAAAAAATTACTAGAAGTGAAACTTATCAAAAAAGAGAACCTGCTTGGTCTCCAGCAGGAGATAAAATAGCATTTGTTGCGAGAGAGTTAAGAGAGTCATCTGATAAAGAAGGATTAATTGTAAATGAATGGGATGTTTACATCTCTGATTTAAAAGGCAATGAGGAATTTATTACCGAAGGTACTCATCCATTATTTTCTTCTAACGGAAAGTATTTAATTGTTTTAAAAAATGATGGATTATATTTATTTGACATAGAGACAAAAGAAGGAAAAAAGATATGGAATGTGGAAAATGGAGATGCAAGTGCAAGTATGAAATTAGATGTTTTATGGAATAATGATATGTTAGCTTGGTCTTTTGTTGGCGAAAAAGGTAAGCTTGTTTTATTTAAAATTCATTCATGGGATCCATTTAGAGGAGAAGTTGTTAATATAATTGATACTAATTCTTTTTGGCCAATGTTTTCTCCAGATGGCAAGTATCTAGTTGTTCAAGAAATTGATTTTAATGCAGAATCAAGTAACCCAAGATTAATTATGTATAATGTGGAAACATCAGAAAAAGAATTTTTATTAGATCTTAATGAATATGAACAATTTGCAATGTGGATAAATGATTGGAT
>CAYTNU010000022.1:0-2754 GCA_964439515.1 uncultured Candidatus Saccharibacteria bacterium
CACCTCCTTTCTATATATTTTTTATATATATGGGGTGTCGATACAGGTTGAGATATAGAATTCTTATCTCAACTCGTGGGTATTAATCTCATAGCCCTAAATAGAGATTTATGATGGTCCTATTGGACTATTTGAGACAACTACATAAGATTGCAAATAAATGAAAAGTTCCTTATTATTATGATAAGGAGTTTTTTAATATGATTTTAATAAAAAATACAATTCTTATTACACAAGATTCTAAACGTCAGATTATTAAAAACGGAGGATTGGTAATTGAAAAAGGATTAATCAAAGATATTGGATTGTCTGAAAAAATAGAAAAGAAATACAAGAAAGCATCTAAAAAGATTATTAATGGAAAAGGGAAAGTAGTTTTACCTGGATTAATAAATACTCATGGTCATTTAGCTATGACCTTATTACGTGGCTATGCTGATGACATGGGATTAGAAGAGTGGTGGGTAAAGCATGTTTATCCAATTGAATCAAAATTTGGAAAAAAAGAAGTTTATTGGGGTTCTTTGTTGGCCATGATAGAAATGATTAAATCAGGAACAACTTGTTTTTCAGATTTCTATTATTATAGTGATGAAGTTGGAAGAGCAACAGAAGAAATTGGTATGCGTGGATCTTTGGGTTGCGCAATTTTAGATGTTCCAACTTTTTATTATAAAACAACAGATGAAGCATTTAAACTTGCTCAAGATGTTATTGATAAATTTAAAAACCATTCTTTAATTAAAGTTTCTTTAGCTCCTCATATGTTTCAGACAACTTCTTTGGATACATATATAAGAGCTAAAAAATTAGCTGATAAAAATAACTTATTTTTAACAACTCATACTTCAGAAACTAAATTAGAAGTTAATTTTTCTTTAAAGAAATATAAGAAACGTCCAATTGAGATTTTAGATAAGGCAGGCATTTTAGATGAACGTACTTTTTTAGCTCATTGTTGTTGGTTAGATAAGAAAGAAATAAAAATATTAGCTCAAACTAATTCTTCTGTTGTTCATTGTCCAATTTCAAATATGAAATTAGCTTCAGGAATAATGCCTTTGCCAGAAATGATTAATTCTGGAATAAATGTTGGATTAGGTACAGATAGCGCTTGTTCTAATAATAATCTAGATATGTTTGAAGAAATGAAAGTTGCTGCTTTGTTACATAAAATTAGTAATTTAGATCCAACTATAGTTAATGCTCAAACAGTTTTAGATATGGCAACTATTAATGGAGCCAAAGCATTAGGAATGGAAAAAGAAATTGGTTCTTTAGAAAAAGGAAAGAAAGCTGATCTTTCTATTATTGATTTTGAAAAATCTCATTTAATACCTCATCATAATCTTGTTTCTCATTTAGTTTATTCTGCTCAAGGAAGTGACGTGGAAACAGTTATTATTAATGGAAAGATTATTATGGAAAAAAGAATATTAAAAAAAGATTTAGAAGATAAAGTTTCAAAAGAAATTAAAAAACTTGTCTAATTTAACTTTTTTTGTTATTGTATTGATTAGGAAGGGCGTATAGCTCAGTTGGTTAGAGCGCGTCACTGATAATGACGAGGTCCTTGGTTCGAATCCAAGTACGCCCACATATTTATCCACAGGGCATCTGTGGATTTTTGTTTTTTTGTGTTATTATATAAATATAATAGAAATTAAACCTAACAATGAAAGGGGGTGAAAAAAATGGCGATTCAAACATGGACTGAGGTAGTAACAGCTTCTTTGCAATCACTTTGGACAGGATTTATGGATTTTTTACCAATCTTTCTTGGAGCAATTATTGTATTTATTATTGGTTGGATAATTGCTGTTCTATTGGGTAAATTAACAACTCAGATTGTTAGATCTTTGCGTATTGATCAAATATTGGAGAAGATAGGATTTAGAAAGAGTTTAGAAAAAGCTAATTTAAAACTAGATTCAGGAAATTTTTTTGGTGAACTAGTAAGATGGTTTTTCATTATCGTTTTCTTGATGGCTTCAACGGACATATTAGGATTATCAGAAGTAACTATTTTCCTAAAGACAGTTCTTCTTTACATCCCTCAATTAGTTGTTGCTGTTATCATCTTATTAATAGCAGTATTAGTTTCTAATTTCTTACAGAAACTAGTTAAGGCTAGCGTAGAGGCAGCAGGGTTAAAGTCTGCTAATTTCTTAGGTGCAGTAACTAAATGGTCTATTCTAGTATTTGCTTTTCTAGCTGCATTATTGCAATTAGGAATTGTTCCGTCTTTAATTCAAACTCTATTTACTGGTTTTGTAGCAGCTTTAACATTAGGAATAGGTCTATCTTTCGGTTTAGGTGGCAAAGAAAGCGCAGCTGAATTTCTAAATAATCTAAAAAAAGAAGTTAGAGATTAAAGATTTATTAAATATATAATATTTGAAAAGAATGGCTATTTTAGTCATTCTTTTTTATTAGGGTTGACAGTGTAATGTTCATAATATAATATAGATTATAGATATGAGAAAAATGAAAAGACTAATTCAAATAAAAAGCGGTTTTAATGACTGAGGGTTTTATTTTACTCTCTTAAATCTAGCCGCTTTCGAGCGGTCTTTTTAATTCAGATAGGATTGATCATTAATAATTAAATACTTTCCGTCAATTAATAAAATGTGTAAATAAGTTCAACTTTAATATTCAAAAAGTTGGAAGGATAGATATAAGTAAGAGCCTATGACGGATGCCTTGACATAAAGAGCCGATGAAGGACGTGGTGTGACTGCGATAAGCCTC
>CAYTNU010000023.1:0-2303 GCA_964439515.1 uncultured Candidatus Saccharibacteria bacterium
TAATAAATTCCAATTATTATGAAATTTGATATTATTACTATTTTTCCAAAAATATTTGATTCATATTTTAATGAATCAATTATTAAACGAGCCCAACAAAAAAGATTGGTTAAAATTAATATTCATAATTTAAGGAAATATACTACTGATTTACATAAAACAGTTGATGATCGTCCATATAGTGGAGGATTTGGAATGGTTCTAATGATCGAACCAATTTATAAGGCAGTTAAAGATATAAAAAAACATTTCAAATCTAAAAAGAGCAAGGTTATTCTTTTATCGGCTAAGGGTAAAAAATTTGATCAAAAAATGGCTATGAGATTTTCTAAATTAGATCAACTAATTATTATATCTGGTCGTTATGAAGGTGTTGACGAAAGAGTTGCTAAACATATAGCCGATGAAGAAGTTTCAATAGGAGAATATATTCTAACTGGTGGTGAGATTCCAGCAATGGTGATAGTTGATTCTGTAACCAGATTGATACCAGGAGTTATTAAGAAAGGTTCATTAATTGAAGAAAGTTTTTCTTCTTTTTCAAAAGAATATCCTCAATACACTAGACCAGAAAAAATAAAGATAGATAATAAAGAAAGAAGAGTGCCTAAGGTGCTATTATCAGGAAATCATAAAAAAATTAAAGAATGGAAACAAAAGTTGACAGAGAATGCTAGATGATATAAGATATTAAAGTCCTTTTATAATTAAATATCAAATGTATTTATTGCAATTTTGTGTAGTTGTCTCAAATTATTTTTTTTGAGAGTTTGATCCTAGCTCAGGATGAACGCTGGCGGCGTGGATAAGGCATGCAAGTCAAACGGACTGTCTTCGGACAGTCAGTGGCGAACGGGTTAGTAACACGTAGGAATCTACCTTGAAGTCTGGAATAACTCGGAGAAATCCGAGCTAATACTAGATAGTCTCCACCTTTGGTGGAGTAAAGTATCACTTTTGTGATTTCGCTTCGAGAAGTGCCTGCGTCCTATCAGCTTGTTGGTAAGGTAATGGCTTACCAAGGCTATGACGGGTAGGGGGAGTGAGAGCTCGATCCCCAACAACGGTACTGCGACACGGACCGTACACCTACGGGTGGCAGCAGTCGAGAATCTTCCACAATGGGCGAAAGCCTGATGGAGCGACGCCGCGTGCTTGATGAATCCCTTCGGGGTGTAAAAGGCTTTTCTGTCTGAGAAATTTTGGTTTTCCAAAATGATGTTAAGACAGGAATAAGGGGTGGCTAACTTCGTGCCAGAAGCCTCGGTAATACGAAGGCCCCAAGCGTTATCCGGAATAACTGGGCGTAAAGCGTGTGTAGGCGGTTTTAATAGTGGCTGGTTAAATTCCGAGGCTCAACCTCGGAGCTGCCCGCCAAACGTTAAGACTAGAGCAGGTGAGAGGCCAATGGAACTTACCAAGTAGGGGTGAAATCCGTTGATATGGTAGGGAACGCCAAAGGCGAAGGCAATTGGCTGGTGCCTGGCTGACGCTGAGACACGAAAGCGTGGGGAGTGAACGGGATTAGATACCCCGGTAATCCACGCCGTAAACGATGTCAACTAGCCGTTCGGAGTATCGACCCTCTGAGTGGCGAAGCTAACGCGTTAAGTTGACCGCCTGGGAAGTACGGCCGCAAGGCTAAAACTCAAAGGAATAGACGGGGACTTGCACAAGCGGTGGATCATGTGGTTTAATTCGATGATACGCGAGGAACCTTACCAGGGTTTGACATCCTGATGACCGTTTATCGAAAGATAAATTTTCTTTTAGACATCAGGGTCAGGTGGTGCACGGTTGCCGTCAGCTCGAGTCTTGAGATGTTCCCTTAAGTGGGGTATCGAGCGCAACCCTTGTCCTATGTTACAAGTGTCATAGGAGACTGCCTCTGTATAGGGGGAGGAAGGCGGGGATGACGTCAAATCAGCGTGTCCTTTTGATATCCTGGGCCACACACATGATACAATGGCCGAGACAATGGGTTGCCAAACCGAAAGGTGGAGCTAATCCCATCAAACTCGGTCCCAGTTCGGATTGAGGGCTGCAATTCGCCCTCATGAAGTTGGAATCGCTAGTAATCGTGAATCAGCCATGTCACGGTGAATACGTTCTCAAGTCTTGTACTCACCGCCCGTCAAATCAGGGAAGTTGGTAGTACCCGAAGTCTCACTTCGCGTGGGCCTAAGGTAAGATCAGTGACCAGGATTAAGTCGTAACAAGGCATCGGTAGCGGAAGCTGTCGATGGATCACCTCCTTTCTATATATTTTTTATATATATGGGGTGTCGATACAGGTTGAGATA
>CAYTNU010000024.1:0-2301 GCA_964439515.1 uncultured Candidatus Saccharibacteria bacterium
TTAATTGTTCTTGAAAAATACAAATTCCATATGTATTTTGTAAAATTGGTTTTAATTTTGGATGCAGATATTCTGTTTTTCTTCTTTTATTCTTTCTTTCAATATATTCTGGGATAAATTGCATTGGACCAGGTCTATAAAGTGCAACCATAGCAACTATGTCTTCAAAAATACTTGGTTTTAATTCTTTTAAATATCTTTTCATACCGTCACTTTCTAATTGAAATACGCCAGTTGTTTCAGAATTTCTAAAAATTTTATAAGTTTTTTTATCATCCAAGGGTAATTGTTCAATATCTATCTTTTTATTTTGGACCATATAAATTCTGGAAAGAGTATCTTCAATAATAGTCAAATTTTTTAAACCTAAGAAATCCATTTTTAATAGTCCTAAATCTTCAATTGAATGCATCTCATATTGAGTAACTATTCTATGGTCATTTTGGGTTGGATGTTGTAAGGGAACAATTTCATCTAAGGGACTTTCTGAAATAACTACTCCACAAGCATGAGTTGATGCATGTCTTGCGCATCCTTCTAATTTTAAGGCAAAATCAATTAATTTTGTTGCTGTTTGATCTGTTTTGTATAATTGTCTGAATTCAGCAACTTTTTGTAAACATTCTTTCAAATTAGAACCAAATGGAATCATTTTGGCTAATTTATCACAATAATTATATTCTACTCCAGTGGCTCTTCCTACGTCTCTAATAACAGCTCTAGCAGCCATTGTTCCAAATGTAATTATTTGAGCCACTTTATTCCTTCCATATTTTTCTGCTACATAGTCTATAACTTCATCTCTTCTCCTATCTGCAAAATCAAGATCAATATCAGGCATTGAAATACGAGCTGGGTTCAAAAATCTCTCAAACAAAAGATCATGTTTTAATGGATCTATAGTTGTTATATTTAAAAGATAAGCGACAATTGATCCTCCGGCTGAACCTCTGCCTGGGCCGACTACAATTCTATTTTCTTTTGCCCATCTAACAAAATCCTGGACAATAAGAAAGTAAGAAGCAAACCCCATTTCCTTAATAACAGAAAGTTCATATTCTAATCTTTTTAAAGCATCTTTTTTAGAAAGGAGGGGATACTTATCAGTAATTTTTTCCTTACATAGTTTTTCTAAATATATATCTGGAGTTTCTTTTGATGGAGTTTCAAAATAGGGAAGTTTTGTTTTTCCTAATTTAAAATCAAAATTACAAAGATCTTTTATCTTTTGAGTATTTTTTAATGCTTCAGGCACATGTTTAAAAGACTCAGCCATTTGCTTAGGAGTTCGTAAGGAGAAATCATCACTTTCCATTGTTAATCTTGCAGGGTCATCAGCTTTTGCGCCAGTATTTATTAACATTAAAATATCTTGGGCCTTAGCATCTTCTGGCTCTAAATAATGAGAATCATTAGTCGCTACTAATGGAACATCTAATTCCTTAGAAAGTTTAATCAAAGTTTCGTTTACTTTTTTTTGTTTTTTAGAATTTGGATGATCTTGAATTTCTAAATAAAAATTTCCTTTTCCGAAAATCTTTTTATATTTTAAAATATAATCTTCAGCTTGTTTTATTTTATTAGCTAAAATTAATTGGGGTATTTTTCCTTGAATGCAGGCAGTAAGAGCAATTAGTCCAGAACTATGTTTAGCTAGTAATTCATCATCAATTCTAGGTTTATAATAGAATCCTTTTAAATGAGCATCAGTTACTAGTTTTACTAAGTTTTTATATCCTTGCTCGTTCTTAACTAAAAGAACTAAATGATATCTTTTATCATCAATGTTTGGTCTTTTTTGGCTCATTTTTTCATAGGCCATATATACTTCACAACCAATAATTGGTTTAATCCCAGCTTTTTTTGCTTTTTTATAAAACTCAACTGCCCCATATAAAACCCCATGGTCAGTTAAGGCGACAGAATCCATTCCTAATTTTTTGACGTAATCTAAAAGATCGTCAATTTTAGTTAGACCATCAAGTAGAGAATAATGACTATGGACATGAAGATGAGTAAATTTCATAAATATTACCTAATAATATGTTCGTATTTTGTATCTTCTGTAATTAATTCGCCCTGAATATTTGACCGTTTTAAAACTAAAGAATCTTTAATCAAAACTTTTTTTAAGTTTGCATTGCCTCCAATAAAAGTATTTAATAAATCCAAAGAACCCTCAATCATACTATTTTCCATATCTAAATATCCATTTATGGCAGCATCTCTTAGATATACATCTCCTTTAATAATTAGCCCAGTATTATAAGAATCATTTAATTTTATTTTTTGAATATTTAA
>CAYTNU010000025.1:0-1917 GCA_964439515.1 uncultured Candidatus Saccharibacteria bacterium
GGATGCCTTGACATAAAGAGCCGATGAAGGACGTGGTGTGACTGCGATAAGCCTCGGGGAGGTGTCTAACAACCTTTGAACCGAGGATGTCCGAATGGGGAAACCCAGCATTGTAAAGCAATGTTATCCCAATTTTTTTTGGGAAGGGAACTTGGGGAAGTGAAACATCTCAGTACCCAAAGGAAAAGAAAAAAAGTTTCGCATTATTGCGAAACGCATTCTCTTAGTAGCGGCGAGCGAAAAGGGAATAGTCCAAACCTATTTTATATTTAGTTTACTAAACATTGATAGGGGTTGTAAGGTAATAACGTTTCAGAGCATTAGTTTTGAAGGAAGTTTATTAATATAAAGGTTGGTTAATCAAAGCTTGCTGGAAAGCAGCACCAAAGAGGGTAAAAGTCCCGTAGATGAAAATCCCTTTATGCTTCTAGTTATTATTCTTGAGTAGCGCGGGAGTAGACTATCCCGTGTGAATCCGGCAGTCCTACGCTGCCAAGACTAAATACTCTTTATGATCGATAGTGAACCAGTACCGTGAGGGAAAGGTGAAAAGTAGCCCTTTAAGGGCGGTGAAATAGAACCTGAAATCATAGGCTTACAAAGACTCGGAGTCCCGGTTTACCGGGATGACGGGGTGCTTTTTGCAGAACGAGCCAACGAGTGTATCTATGCGGCTTGTTTAAGTCCGTCCAGGACGAAGACATAGTGAAAGCGAGGGTTAATAGCCCGCCTGCTTTATTGCAGATTGTCGCTTGGATACGACCCGAAGCCAGAGCGAGCTAACCATGGCCAGGGTGAATCTGTTTTAAACGACAGAGGAGGCCCGAACCCACTAGACGTACAATTCTAGGGGATGAGCTGTGGTTCGAAGTGAAATGCTAATCGAGCCTGGTAATAGCTGGTTCTTCCCGAAATAGCTTTAGGGTTAGCCTCTCGTGAATGTTATAGGGGGTAGAGCACTGGATGGGATATGGATGGGTTCGTCCCGCCTATCTCAATCAAACTCCGAATACCTATAATTTATGCGAGGGAGTCAGACTGTGGGGGCTAAGCTCCATGGTCAAAAGGGAAACAGCCCAGATTGTAGTCTAAGGTCCCTAAATCAAACTAAGTGGGAAAGGAAGTGAAGTTTTTCTGACAGCTAGGAGGTTGGCTTAGAAGCAGCCATCCTTTAAAGAGTGCGTAACAGCTCACTAGTTCAGAGATTTTGCGCCGAAAATTTAACGGGGCTAAGTTTGATACCGAAGACACAGGCCTGTTGCTTTTAAGCAATGGGCGGTAGGGAAGCGTTCTTTGAGCATTGAAGCTAAATCGTGAGGTTTAGTGGAGTTCAAAGAAGTGAGAATGTTGGCATGAGTAACCACAAATCCGGTGAGATACCGGATCGCCGAAAGCCTAAGGTTTCCTTGGCAATGTATATCAGCCAAGGGTTAGGCGGGCCTTAGTTGCATGCATTTTTTTAGATGCATAGTAGCGATGGACAGACGGTTAATATTCCGTCCCTCCTGTATTTTTCGATGAGGGGACAAAGATTAGTAGTCGAAGCGGATTATTGGATTTCCGTCCGTGTGCTAAGGAGATAGATTTGGAAAATCCGGTCTATATTAACTCCAAGGTAAGCGGAAAGGTTTTGCTACGGCATTACCGATTTCGATGAGCAGTCTTTCAAGAAAAGCCTCTAAGGTTAGGAATACAGGATCCGTACCGTAAACCGACACAGGTAGGCAGGTCGAGTAGACCAAGGCGAACGGGTGATTCTTCGTGAAGGAACTCGGCAAAACAGCGGGTGTAACTTTGGGATAAACCCTGCCCATCTTTGATGGGCCACAGCAAAAGATTCCTGGCGACTGTTTATCAAAAACACAGCTCCCTGCTAACTCGCAAGAGGATGTATAGGGGGTGACGCCTGACCAATGC
>CAYTNU010000026.1:0-1671 GCA_964439515.1 uncultured Candidatus Saccharibacteria bacterium
CTCGGATAAGTCCAAAGCACTGGGGCCATATCTCCTTCATATTCAGAAATAATTAAACCATTATTATTTATAATATCATTATATAATTCCTCTTGATCTTCAGGACTAATTCTGTTAATTCCACAGGGCATAACAGCAATAGTTCTGCCTCCAACTTTCACAGCTGTTTTATGCGCTTCCGCATCAGCTCCATACATAAATCCAGAAACAATAGTAATGCCAGCTATAGCAAGTTCTCCAACTATTCTTTCAATCGTCTGTTTGCCATAATTTGTTAATTTCCTACTCCCCACTACTGCTAAACAATTACTAAAAATATTTAAATTTATAAACGGCGTCGATTTGTGCGAGGAAAATGATTTTTCTGATTCCTGTTGAAAACGAGTATTCTGAAATTTCTGATGCGCGTCGGAGCCCTTCAGGGTAAAGCGCGAAGAAATTTTAGAATAAGAAGTTTTCTTATCAAAAACTTTATAATAAATCTGCTTCGGCGCATCCTTACCAATTTTTTTTAAAAGTTCAGGATAATCTCTATCGTCTTTGCGAATAAGACCTGATTCTATTTTTATCTTCATTTTGTTTATAACCTTTAAAGTATATCTCTATAAATTCAATATTATCTTCAATATAAGCATAAATGATTCTTAAATCTTTCTTCTTTAAACTCTGACAAAAAAATCTAGCTTTAATAATACATATTGATTCAGATTTTGTAATAATATTAAAGTGCCTACCAATCCCCAAAGGCGACTCATTTAAAACTTTTTTAAACTCTTTCAAATCATTAGGCAGTGATTTGAATTTTTTAAATAGTTTTTTAAAATCTCTTTTAAATTCTTGTGTTTCATTAAAGTTCATCTTCATAATTTCTAACTGAATGATCATCATCACGATAGAAAACAGTTTCGTAACTTATTTCTTGACCCATTTCATGAACTCGCCAAGGAGTATCAGAGTGAGAATAGTCACTTAATTCAGTGGCATTTTTCCAAGCTAAACGGATTAAAACTTCATCAATATGTTTAATCTCTTGAGCTGAAAAAACTTTTAGATCAGCTAACCTTCTTGGTAAATATTTTTTCTGATCATGTTGAAAATATTTACTTTTAATTTTTTCAATCTCCCCTTTTTTTATCATTTGATCAGCTATTTTTTTAAATCCAATTGGTGTTGGACCAAAATGATTTTTAATATATTTAGCACCAATTAATTGTTCTTCAAATTTTTCATAATAATCAAAATCTATAAAATAAAGTAACTTATAAAGCGCTGTTTCGCCAATATTAGGTCGAGCCCCTACTTTCTCTAAGATATACAAAAAAACTTCTTTGAATTTTTTTACATTTGCTTGTGATATAATAATCCTCATTTCAGGCTTAGTTATCTTTTTTGCTTTTCCCTTTTTTTCAAAACCAACCTTAGTTTTTTTATCATGATTATTTAATAGATCCTTTAAAGACATACTAAAAATAGACGCTAATTTTTGCGCCTCTGAAATAGTTAATTCCCGTTCTCCTTTTTCAATTTGGAGATAAGTAGGTCTAGAAATGCCAAGTTGACCAGCCAGATATTGCTGGGAATAATTATTATTTTTTCTTAATTTTTGGATAAATAAATTATTAGATAAAATCATAGTTCTATTTTATCTATTGTAAAATAGTTTGTCAAGTG
>CAYTNU010000027.1:0-1607 GCA_964439515.1 uncultured Candidatus Saccharibacteria bacterium
AAAAAGATTAAAAAAGATATTATGCCTGAAGATGTAATTAATTCAGCTAAGATGTGTTTAAAATATGATATTATTCCTCAATATTCTTTTATGGCTGGATTGCCAGGAGAAACAAGGAGCGATGTTATGGAAACATTGAAATTAATTGATAAATTAGTAAAATTAAGCGATAAGATTCAGATTCTAGGCCCGCAAGCATTTAGGCCTTATCCTGGGTCAGAACTTTATCAAGAATGTTTAGATGCTGGTTGGAAAGAACCTAAATCATTAGAAGATTGGGAAAAAACTATTAAAAATGAATTAAATTATTTAGATGTTCAAGATTTTCCTTGGCTTGATAATCCAACATTTATAGAATCCTTAGAAGCATATGTTAGATTTGGAGCGCATTCAATTAAAAGTGCATTGGGATCAACTGTAAGGGCATCTAAGCTCTTAAAACTTCCTTTTATTCTATTATGTAAATTAAGATGGAAATTAAAATTTTTTGATTTTCCTTGGGATTATAAATTAGCTAAAAGATTTGTAACAAAAATATAAATTAAAATGATAAATTGTTTTAAAAAGTTTAATAGTAAAATAAATCAAGACAATAATATGATTTATGTTTTTATTGATGCATCTAATCTATGGCAAGCACAAAAAGCTAAAGGTAGATTTTTAGATTACGAGAAAACCTTAAAATTTATTAAAGAAAATTTTAAAGCATTAAATATAAAGGTTTTTTATTATACTGCTTATCCAGCGGATGGTACAAGAGATTATAATTTAGATGGGAAACATAGATTTTATACTTTTTTAAAAAAAGGACTAGGTTTTGAAGTTAGAAAAAAAGAATTAAAAAGAATAAGTATTATTGATGAATATGGCGAATCTATAAAAGAAAAAGGTGATATGGATGTTGAAATAACGATTGATGCATTGCATCATTTGAGCAAATATAATACGGCAATTTTTTTTACTGGTGATTCTGATTTCTTAGCTTTGATTTCATATTTAAAGAACAATGATAAGAAAGTATTTATTTTTTCTTCAAAAAATAATATTTCTGAAGAATTAAGAACTGGCGGGGATGGTTATTCTGATATATTAAAGATAAATGATATTTGGGGTAGAGAGTTAAAATACAGACAAGAAAAGAACAAATGAAAACCACCCTCCGCGAGGAGGATGGTTCTTGGATGTAATACCCTAACGGTTTAAAAACAAAACCGTAAGACATTATAAATATATACTATTTAGATAGTGATGTCAATATTAAAAATTGTGGATAATTTCTAATAATTATAATTTATAAAAAATATGAGAATTTTAATGATTAGCATTGATAGAACCTTATTGGGCACTGATTATAGTGGTGATATTTTAGAGCGTCATGAAAAATATGCCGAACAAGCAGGTAAATTAGATGTTATTGTTCTTACAAAGAAGCCCCAGTCATCCGATAGGGTAAAAAGTTTTAAAAAAATAGAATTTAATGAAAATTTAAAAATTCATCCAACTAATTCATCCACCAAATTAAATTATATTTTTGATGCCTATGAAATAGCTAAAAATATATATTGGCCAGATAAATATGATTTAATTGTTTGTCAGGATCCTTTTTT
>CAYTNU010000028.1:0-1604 GCA_964439515.1 uncultured Candidatus Saccharibacteria bacterium
TGACCCTTTTGAAGTTAACTTCACCATTAACCCAATGACTAAAATTGGCAAAGTCAAAAAACATAGCAAAAGAATGGCCAAAATAAGATCAAGAATGCGCTTAATCATAATTTGTAAGCTCCAACGGTTTCTTTTATTCCTTCTTCAAGAGTAAAAGGCAATTTCCAGCCCAATAGATTACGGATTTTACTGCTGTCAACCCTGGGAGCTTTGCATTTGTATATATTTTTCTATATAATTAATCGCGTATAACGGAATATTCAATATCTGCCCATTTCTTTTAAGATTAAGTAGACTAGAACGTAATAAGATAGAGGGAGAAAACTTATTGTTATAAGAATGTAGGCTCTTACTTTTTGGATTTATTCCTGCTTTTATCTCAAAAGGATAAACACCTTCAGGAGATTCGAAAAGAAAATCGATTTCCGCTTTATAACTGCCGCTTTTCCAATAAAACAGCTTTTGCCCTGATTCTATCAACTGCTGCGCAGCATAATTCTCAACAAAAGCTCCGTTATAAGTGTCAAATAACCTATTTTTTTGAGTCAGAATTTCAGCTGGGATGCGCGCCATGGCTCCCAAGAGACCCACATCAAGACAATACACTTTGAAACAACTCCTGTCGTAGAAAGCGGTTAAAGGTTTTTGAGCAGTTCCAACCGCATAGGACAAATTAATAAGACCTATATCTTCAAGCCATTTAAGAGCATTTTCATAATCCCGCCCGCGGGAACTTTTTGATAAAGCAGAAAACATAAATTTTTTGTTTTCTCTTGAAAGATGCAAAGGTATTGAGTCCCATATTAAAGAGAGTTTAGGTATGTCAGAATGGGGGGCGTGTTTCGCAAAATCAAAAACAAAGGCTTTAAGAATATTGTTCTGGACAAAACGCGCTTCATCGTAAGATCTGGAAGAAGAAAAACGAAATACTGATTCAGGCATCCCTCCTACAAAATAATATGACATAAGTAAATCTTTTAAAGCCCTATGAAAGGGTTCATGAAAAGGCTCGATTTTCTCAACATTCTCGATGAGCTCCCTATATTCTCCTTCACCCATAGCTGTCAGAAATTCAGGGAAAGTCATCGGATAAAGCGAAAACATCGTTACTTTACCTACAGGAAAAGAACCAGGCTTTGACAGCTTTACGCCCAGTAAGGAACCGGCAGCAACTATATTATATCCTGCGGCTTCTTCATTAAAGTATTTCAATGAATTCAAAGCTTCATTCGACAGCTGAACTTCATCAAAGAATATCAAGTCTTTTCCAGGAAGAATTTTTCTCTTTTTGTAAATGGACAATTGCTTAATTATCCTTGCCGGGATAAGATCCTGCCTGAAGAACTCAAGAAGCTGGGGGTCCTCTTCAAAATTACAATAAACCAAGTTTTCATATTCTTTACGCGCAAACTCTTTCAAAATATATGTTTTGCCGGTCTGTCGCGCACCGAGAAGTAAAAGCGGTTTTACGCTTCCTGTTTTCTTCCACTCCAGCAGGTTTTTGTATATATCTCTTTTCATAGGGTCATTATGGTCATATTATGTGAATTTGTCAACATTTTTCTACCGTAATATGTGAATTATTCCACATTATTAGACTGTAT
>CAYTNU010000029.1:0-1383 GCA_964439515.1 uncultured Candidatus Saccharibacteria bacterium
CCAATATTCTTTACACAAAGAAGGATTAGCCAAGATGGACAAATTTTTAAAGTACTCAAATTTCGTTCTATGATAGAAGATGCAGAAAAAAATGGAGCTCAATGGGCAGATAAAGAAGATTACAGAATTACACGTGTAGGAAATTTTTTAAGAAAAACAAGATTAGATGAGCTTCCTCAAATGTGGAATATCTTTTCAGGTCAAATGAGTTTTATTGGCCCAAGACCTGAAAGGATTGAATTTGTTCAACAATTAGAAAAAGAAATTTCTTATTACCAAATTAGACATATTGTTAAACCCGGCCTAACTGGCTGGGCTCAAGTTAACTTTAGATATGGCGCCTCTGTTCAAGACAGCATTGAGAAGCTTCAGTATGAGCTGTATTACATTAAACACCGTTCATTTGTCTTAGACATAAGTATTCTTTTAAGAACTATTAAAATCGTCCTCATCGGCGGAGGGAGGTAGAAAGATATAATAATCTATTAATATTTTATGTATTAAACTTTTTTTCTTTTATAATTATTACTTTTCTAAAAAAGATGACTCTATGATTAAATAAAGTAAAACTTTTTCATATATATTAAATATTTTTTTTATACCATTCTAATGTTTCGTTTATTTGTTTTTCTAAGCCAAATTTTTGTTTAACTCTATTATATCCAATCTTCCCGAATTGTTCCGTTTTGTCGGGATTTTTTAATAAATCAACAATTTTTTCAGCCATTAATTCTATATTTAAAGGATTAACAACATAACCGGTTTTATTATCAATAACAATTTCTGGAGTACCGCCAAAACAAGTTCCAATGATTGGCTTTTTACAAGCCATTGTTTCTAAATTTACTGTTGGAAAAGGGTCTAGATAAATAGATGGAGTAACAACAACATCACTGCTATAATAAGCACTTTTTAACTCATCCTCTTCTATCCATCCCGTAAGAATAATAGATAAATTTTCTTTTTTGGCTAATTTTAACATTCTATTAGCGTAATTATCTTTTCTGCCCGCCACTAATAACAATACATTTGGAATCTGTTTTATTACAATTTTCATTGCTTTAATAATTTTTTCTCCACCCTTTAAATCGCTTAATCTACCAGCAAAAAAAACTATTTTTTTATTAAAAAGATTATATTTCTTTTTAAAATTCTCTAATTTTTTATTATCAACTTGCCATTGAGATATCTCTATTCCGTTGTGAATCACTTCTACATTTTTTATATTATTTTGATTTAAAGCATCTTTTAATGCATGGCTAACTGCAAAGATTTTATCAACATGTTTTAGAAAATATTTAATAAATATATTTCTAAAAAGATTGTATCTTTTTTTAAATCTTTTAATTTGCTGCCAAGAAGTAATTTTATAATTAAAATTTT
>CAYTNU010000030.1:0-1352 GCA_964439515.1 uncultured Candidatus Saccharibacteria bacterium
ATCAGAGTAAACAAATAGTTTCTATGATTAAATAAAAACAGGAATAAAATAAATGATAAATTTGACACAAAACATAAACAATACCCTTATGAGAGATTATAAAAAAAAGTTTTTTCTAATATTGATGATTGCAAATCTACTATTGTTGTCTTGCAATACACATAACGAAAAATCAGAACAACAACAACAAAAAAAACATAGTTTCAAAGTTGAAAACTATAAGGGAATAAAAAATCCTCGCAATGTTTCACAAGAATGGGAAACAGATACATCTAAATATATTATTCCTTTGAATGAGCTAACCGTACTTTTAAGCAGGAATAAAATAAAACCACTGAATGCTCCAAGGTATATAAATACAAATCAGGCAAAAGATTCCCTATTCGGTGGGCAGCCTGTTATTGGAGTCGAAATTAACGGTGTGTCAGTTGCTTTCCCTTTGAATATGCTTTCCTATCATGAAATTGTAAATGATAGTATTGCAGGTGTTCCATTCTCTATAGCTTATTGTCCCTTATGTAACACTGCTTATGCATTTAGCAGAAAAGTGAATTTTAAGAATAAAAACTATATGCTTAAATTCGGAACATCTGGAATGCTTCGTATGAGTAATCTTGTGATGTGGGACGAGCAAACCGAAACATGGTGGCAACATATTGACGGAGTTGGATTGGTAGGAAAACTTGCCGGGGCAAAACTGAAAATACTGCCTTCAAAAATAATTTCCTTAAATAATTTTATTCAGTTTTATCCTGATGGAAAAGTAATGATGCCTGTTAAGGATGCAAATTATGAAACCCATTATACCATCAATAATTATATACATTATGACTCCATTGGTGTAAAAAAACCTTTTTTGTTTTTCAAAGAAGTTGATAAACGACTTCCTGCAATGGAATATATAATTAGTGTTGAAAACAAAAATATAGTAAATAGCTATCCTCTAAGTATATTACAAACAGAAGGAGTGATTAACGACAAGGTTGGAGCAAATGACATTGTCCTGTTTTACAATGATGATATGATTTCTAATTTGGACACAAAATATATTTCAAAAGGCAGACAAATTGGATCGGGAACAGTTTTTAGTGCGGTAATCAATGGTAAAACACTCCGTTTTAAAACATCTAAAAACAATTTCATTGACAATGAAACAAACTCAACGTGGAATTTTGTAGGTGAATGTATTGATGGTGAGTATAAAGGGAAAAAATTACAACCTGTTGTTTACGGACTCGATTTTGCTTTTGCATGGTTGGCTTTTCATCCGGAATCTATTGTTTATAAAAAAAATCTTTAACCTGAATAATTCATAAAAAGTAAATAAAAAGGGAAAGAAATTTGGTTATCCC
>CAYTNU010000031.1:0-1335 GCA_964439515.1 uncultured Candidatus Saccharibacteria bacterium
TTGTTCTTTTTGAGGAATACCTATGCCAGTATCCTTGATACTAAAAACAATCTTACTACCCTTCTTTTTCAAACGAATAATGATTCCTCCTTTTTTAGTATAATGCAAAGCATTATCAACTAAATTCTGAACAACTTGTCTAATTTTCAAAGAATCAATCCTTATCTTAGGCAATCCTTCTTTTGATTTAATATATTTTAAATAAAGATTTCTTTTAGATGCTTTCTGACTAAACTCCTCAATAACACTTTCAACCATATCTTCTAAGGATACCAATTCCCATTTAAAATCTAAACGCCCTGATTCAATTCTAGATACAGTCAATAAGTCTTCAACCAATTTAATTAATCTCTCATTACTTAAATATACTTTGTTTAATTGTTCTTTTTGTTTATCTGTGACTTGTCCCCAAGTTCCTTCCATCATCATAGAAACATAGCCCTTAATAATACTTAATGGAGTTCTCAACTGATGAGAAGCAAGGGAAATAAATTCGGACTTAGCACTATCTAATTGCTTTAATCTAACATTAGCATCTCTTAGTTCTTTAGTCTGACTATTAACTTCTTTCTGTAATGTTTTAGAAAAATCTTTCATTTCTTCATAAAGACGAGAGTTTTCAATAGCAATTCCAGCTTGAGATGCGATTGTTTCTAATGTTTTAATATCTTCATTAGTAAACATGTCACCTGATCTCTTCGCGCTTAAAAGAAAAAGTCCAACCAACTTATTTTTAACCATTAAGGGAATTATTAAAAATGCTTTTAAGTTTTCTATTTCTTCAATTAAAGAATGAGCTTTATCTGATTTATTTTCTTCTTCATGTTTTCTTTTCAATTCTTCTAAAACCAAAACTTCTCTTTGATTTTTGAAATAAGCAATAATTTTTTTTAATGCCTTTTTTTTCTTAGAAGTCATTAAAAAATCCCCCCTTGTAATGGAAAGATTTGCTTCTTCGTCTTCTAAAATAATTATCTCTATTTTTCTTATTCTTAAGGCCTTGATAATCTTGTTCTTCAAAGTATCAATAACTGTATCTAAATCTAATGTCCTAGAAACAACATCAGAAATATCAGCCATTAATTCTTGTGGCAAGTATTCTCCTTTGAATAAAAAACCATCAGTTATATTTTTAAGCCATTCATAAAGAGGACGAAAAGCAATAGCAACCAGCAAAGCAACGATTAACCCAGTAATAATTTGTGTTTGAAATGTATAGGTTCCTCCAAATATTATCCAACTAACTAAATATGCTGACATGGCATAAATTGCTGTAATTACAATAACAATCAAAGAAAAAATTGTACTCCGTTTAACCGCCATTCCAATATCCAT
>CAYTNU010000032.1:0-1335 GCA_964439515.1 uncultured Candidatus Saccharibacteria bacterium
TTTAATTGACTCGACTCTTTTTGTGTCATTGTGACCCCAAGGGATATTGGGTCACGTTTTTTTTATGACACAATCAAAATTATGTAGTGGTCGTTTTAGCGATCTTGAAATCAGTGAAAAGATTATCGTGATTCTCGCAAAACAGGGATTTGATATTCCTACGCCAATCCAATATCAGGTTATCCCAGGCGCTTTGGAAGGGAAAGACATTGTTGGTATCGCTCAGACTGGGACAGGGAAGACATTGGCATTTGTCATTCCGATAATCCAACGCGTTTTTTTACACGAAGGACAGGGATTAATTTTAGTTCCCACACGCGAACTCGCGCTTCAAGTCGAACAAGTATTCAAACAAATTGGCGCTTCTTTAAGATTGCGTTGCGTAGCGGTTATTGGAGGTGCCTCTCAACGTGCGCAAGTCAACGCTTTAAGAAGCAATCCTCATATTATTGTCGCTACACCGGGACGCCTTGTTGATCTGATGAATCAAAAAGTTTATATACCTGATCGAGTTGGTACTATTGTTATTGATGAGGCTGATCGTATGCTTGATGCCGGATTTTTGCCTCAGATTAAAAGGGTTTTACAATCCGCGCGAAAGGAACGGCAAACAATGCTGTTCTCCGCGACGATGCCGAAATCTATTTCATCTTTGGCTGGCGCGTTTATGAAAATTCCGATAAGAATTGAAATTGCTCCGCAAGGGACATTATCAGAAACAGTAGAGCAAGAGGTTTTTATTGTCGCGAAGAACGATAAGATGCGTTTATTGGATTCTATATTGCAGAAGTATCAAAAAGACAAAACGCTCATTTTCTCTCGAACTAAATATGGAGCGAAGCGCATTGCTCGCGACATTCGAAATATGGGCCATACGGCGACAGAAATTCATTCTAATCGTTCTCAATCGCAGCGAAAGGTGGCGCTTGATGGATTTATAAATGGGAGATTTCGCGTTTTGGTCGCAACAGACATTGCTTCTCGCGGGATTGATGTAAAAGATATTTCATTAGTGATTAACTTTGATTTTCCTCATGGTTCGGAAGACTATGTTCATCGCATTGGAAGAACGGGGAGAGTCGGTTGTTATGGAAAAGCCATCTCTTTTGTTACTTCTTCTGAAAAAGCGGGTATTAGAAAAATTGAACAATTAATTCGTCAGTCTATCCCAATTTTGTCTCTGCCAACACTTCCTCCAGAAAGAGCAAAACAGCCTCATAGGGAACAACCTCAATTTCGGAGAGGAAGACAGCCCTTCCCGCGAAGACAGCAGAGAACATCTCGGGGGCATCGTCAAAATAATCATTACCGATAAGTTCTAATATTGTCTAGCCA
>CAYTNU010000033.1:0-1308 GCA_964439515.1 uncultured Candidatus Saccharibacteria bacterium
TTGACGCTCTAACTTTAATTTCTTTACCCTGAACACTAGCGACTCATTTATTAGACGATAACTGTCTTAAATAAGCAGGAACTTCCAATATGTCAAGATCGTCCGCAGGCTGGTTAGAATTTACTTTAGCTTTAACATAACTATTTCCTGATAAACTTTTATGAAAGCCAGTAGCGATTACTGTTATTTTAATCTTATCTTTCAAGCTATCATCCATGGTTTGACCATAAATAATATCGGCGTTTTTATCTGCCTTGCTGGTAATAATATTTGATGCTTCTTCAACCTCAGATAACAATACATCTGAGCCAGCCGTAATGTTGAAAACAAGACCTTTGGCACCCTCTATGGTGAGTTCTAGCAAAGATGATGTGATAGCCTGATTAGCAGCCAAGCTTGCTCTATTTTCTCCACTAGCTTCACCTAAGCCCATGAGTAGTGATCCTGACTCAGACATAATGTTTCTAACATCAGCAAAATCAGCATTTACCATGCCCGGAATAGTGATTAAGTCCGAAATACCCTGGACACCTTGACCCAATACTCTATCGGCGTACTTAAATGCATTCAGTAGTGTAACTTTTTTATCAAGAATATCTATTAATCTCTGATTTGGCACAACAATATAAGCATCAACATTTGGAATTAAAGACTTAATGCCTTCTTCAGCCTGTGACATTCGATGAGTGCCTTCGAAATTAAAAGGCTTTGTGACAACCGCTACAGTTAACGCTCCTTGTTGCCTGGATAATTCTGCAATTAAGGGAGTTGCTCCGGTCCCAGTGCCACCCCCCATGCCAGCTGTAATAAAGACCATTTCGGTATCATAAAGCAGGTCAAAAATCTTATCCTTGCTTTCTTTTGCAGCTGCTTCACCAACTTCAGGATCACCGCCTGATCCAAGTCCTTTGGTATAATTTGAACCAATTTGAAGCTTAGTTTGAGGTTGAGAACGAAGTAATGCCTGAGCATCAGTATTCACAGCCACAAACTCAACTCCCTGTATTGTGTTCAAAGAAATCATCGAATCAATCGCATTACAACCACCGCCACCAACACCAATTACCTTAATCTTGGCAAAAGTAGTATTAGAAGGCTTAATTAATGCCATTTTTTCTATTCATTCTATTTCTTATATATACCTAAATATATCATTAAAACCAGTGAAAATTTTGTTTAGACAGCCATACTTTAAAATTGAACATGAGTGACTACAGTCTAGAATTTATCTAGCTTACTTAATTGTCATATTCTCAATTTTTATCTAGAATATCAAAACTCCATTATCTTATTTTCACCAACGACTTC
>CAYTNU010000034.1:0-1238 GCA_964439515.1 uncultured Candidatus Saccharibacteria bacterium
TGTTTTTTAAAATTCCCTTATCTGTTTTAAAAAAATATACTGTCCCTCTTTTAATGTTAAATTTAATCGCCTTAATATTGGTATTCGTTCCTAAGATAGGTGTTTCCTTGAATAATTCAAGTCGTTGGATATCATTAGGGCCTATTATTTTTCAACCATCAGAGTTTTTAAAAATTAGCTTTTTAATTTATATTTCTGCTTGGCTTAGCAAGAAAAAATCTGAAAAAAAAACTGTGCTTACTTTTTTTGCAATTTTAAGTATTGTCGGAATTTTTTTACTTTTGCAACCAGATATGGGAACATTAATGATAATCATAGCCACCTGTATCTGCTTATATTTTATAACTCCAACATCTATTTGGTATAAAGTTTCAATACTTACAGCAACTGGTATATTATCTATTCTTATGGCAATATTTGAACCATATAGAATGCAAAGACTACTAAGTTTTCTTCATCCCGAACTTAATCCTTTAAAAGAAAATTACCAAATAAACCAATTATTAATGTCAATTGGTTCTGGCAAAATATTTGGAATTAACCCTCCTTTCGGTCTGGGAACAAGTCAACAAAAGTTTGGTTTTTTACCAAACTCCATGTCAGATTCAATATTTGCTATAATAGGAGAAGAAATGGGATTTATAGGATGTATAATAGTTATTTTTCTTTTCTTGTTTCTTCTATGGAAAGGCTTTAAAATAGCTCAAAAATGTTCTGATAAATTTCTTTATTTATTGGCTTCAGGAATTACCATATATCTAGTAACTCAAGCATTTTTTAATATTGGAGCTGTAACTAGTCTACTTCCTTTGACAGGCATACCATTGCCCTTTATTAGTTACGGAGGATCGCATATAATAGTAGAAATGATAGGAATAGGAATACTTTTAAATATTGCAAAACATAAAAGTCTTAGTCAAAATAAAATTTTATAAAATTATGGAAATAGTTTTTACAGGCGGAGGGACAGGAGGACATATTTTCCCTATATTAGCAATTGCTAAGGAAATGCGAAAAATATATGATAGACAAGATCTTAAAATGTTTTATATTGGTCCAAAAGACGATTATAGTTTAGAATTGTTAAATCAAGAAAATATTATTGTTAAAAAAATTTTAGCTGGTAAATTAAGAAGGTATTTTTCTTTTAAAAATGTAATTGATATTTTTAAAGTGCCTATTGGTATTTTACAAGCATTTTTTTATCTTTTCTTTTTAGCGCCTGATCTTGTAGTAAG
>CAYTNU010000035.1:0-1228 GCA_964439515.1 uncultured Candidatus Saccharibacteria bacterium
CGCGAAGACAGCAGAGAGTGCCTCGGGGGCATCGTCAAAATAATCATTACCGATACGCCTAGCCAACTAATTTCTATGAGGAATCGTTCTGTAGTAATACAGGACGGTTTTTTGTACCGAGAGTAGAATATTAATTGGGTATTTGAACTTAATGATGATATAATAAAATTATGGAATTGATAAACAAACAATCTCTTTTGAAAGAAGCTTTTTCCAAAGCTGCTCAAACCCTAAAAGCTTCCTTGCCTATTATGATAGGTATTTTGCTTTTGGTTAATTTAATAAACCTTTTTGCCAAGGGTTATTATTCAAAATTATTTACCGGCAATTTGATATTAGATCCTTTGGTTGGGGCTTTGGCAGGGAGTCTCTCGTTTGGCATTCCAATAACAAGTTATATCGTTGGTGGAGAATTACTAAAAGAGGGAATTAGTTTAATAGCTATTACTGCCTTTATTATGACATGGACTACGGTTGGTATCGCGATGTTGCCATTAGAAGCAAAATTTTTAGGCAAACGCTTTGCTTTTATTAGAAATATTCTTAATTTTATTTTTGCGATTATTATTTCTATTTTAGTTATTCTAACCTTGAGTCTTTTTTAATGAATAAATTAATAAATAAAAATAGAATAAGCGGAGGAGTAAAATTTTTAATAATTGTTTTAGTAATCTATTTAGTTATCGCTCTATTTAATTTTTCTATTATCAAAGACGCCTTTTTTGATTTTTTACAGATGCTTATTAAAATAGTTCCGATTTTAGTCATTGTTTTTGTAGTGATGGTTTTAGTTAATTTATATTTTACTAGAGATAAAATAGGAAAGTACCTAGGAAAAGAATCAGGAATTAAAGGATGGCTCTATGCAATAATTTCTGGAATTCTTGTTTCAGGTCCACCTTATATTCTTTTCCCTTTATTAGGAGAGATAAAAAAGGGAGGTATGAAAAATTCTTTATTAGCGGTTTTTTTGTATAATAGGAATGTAAAAATTCCTTTTCTGCCAGTAATGATTTATTATTTTGGTTTGAGCTTTACAGTAATTTTATCTCTATATATTATTATTTTCTCAATTTTGAATGGAAAACTTATAGGTTGGTTAGTAAAAGACAGGTTTTGATTAACTGTTAAATATTAGGATTTTTTGTTTTTTTAAATGTTAATAAAAATCCCTTGACACGATATAGTTATGGGTATATGCTTATAACAGATAGTCAATATAAAAAGT
>CAYTNU010000036.1:0-1133 GCA_964439515.1 uncultured Candidatus Saccharibacteria bacterium
TTGCCTCCGTCAAATACAAATGTCTGAGCAATAGAAGTATTACCAAATGTAATCATCTCTGCTCCATTTTCTGTGCTGATGTTAATATAGTTATCTGTGCCTTGTTGAATGTCTAAAGCATCAGCTGTATCATCTGTTAAATTGCTTGTAATGGTTCCTGTTGTAACTGTATCTCCTGAGAGAGTTATGACACTTCCATCAATATATGTTGTAGCCCCATCATTACCAAATACTATTGAACCATCATCAGCAACAGACATTCTTGTTGTTCCATCTGTTAATTCAAATGTTCCTCCTGTTCCTGCATAGGTAACTGTTATCGCATTTGATCCATCTGAAGTAATATTGATTCCTGCTCCTGCTAATGTCGTAAAAGCATCTGAATCAATATTTACTGCTCCAGTTGAATTTACCGTGTATGTTCCAGTTGAAGTGTATGTGAAATCAGTTCCATCAATAGTAACTGTACCTATTGAATTAATATCAAAATTGTTTGTTTCAAATGTAATGTGTTGTTCATCTCCATCTGTACCAATTGTAATAGCTCCTGTGTTGTTGAGGTCAAATGTTGCACTGTTTAATTCCATTGCTTGACCTACTGCATTTAATGCTAATCCACCTGTACCTGTAATAGTTAGAAGTCCTGATGTTGTTTGCCATGTAGAAGCTAATCCTGCTGTAATATTGCCTACTCCATTAAAGGAAAGAGATGTGCCTGTTGTGGTTGCTGTTCCTGCTATTCCAATACTTGTACCAAAAAGTCCTGTTCTCCATCTTAACCAATTAGTCTCATCTCCTAAATCAGATACATTATCTACTGTTGGAACTAAATGAGTTCCTATCCTTGAATTGAAATATGTAACATCTGTAGTTGTTGCATCTCCTAAATATATATCTGCATCTACATACATATCTGAATCAACTTCTAGGTTCTCTGAGATGAAAAGATCTCCTGCTTGTCCTAATCCATGAGTACTATCACTAGTTCCAATTCTTAAATTGTTAGATATTGTTGTTGTAGATACATTAGTAGTCGTAACTGTTAATGCTCCATCTGAACCAATGTTGAGATTGGCATAATTATCTGTATTGTAACCTAAACGAACTTGAGGATCTGTACTAATTAGATGAAG
>CAYTNU010000037.1:0-1042 GCA_964439515.1 uncultured Candidatus Saccharibacteria bacterium
TATAAATCGGATGCCAAAACCAAGTTCTTATCCAAATAAAAAAATCTGAATCACCGCTTTGCATAGTTAAAAGATATTTTACTTTTGGATATTTTAATTTGAAAAACAATGCAGCTAATCCAGAATAAAAAGCCATTATAGCTTGAACAATTTGATAATTTTTTTCTTTATGAAGTTTTTTAGCTTTAAAATAAGCAAGAAAAGGAAATAAATATTTATCCAAAGCCGATCCCTTGCCAACTCTATAAACATTAACATTCCCTATTCTTTCTTCTGTTTCTAATTTTTTATCTAAACGCGCAGTAATCAAATCAAAATCAAAATTATCAATTCGATCTGTTATCTCTTTTGTTGCTATTTCTGCCCCACCAATAAAAGGCAAATATGTCATAGAAAAAATTAAGACCTTTTTCTCTTGATTATTGCTCATATATAGCTTAATATACTATAAAATGACTAAAAAATCAATTCTATATATCATTACTAAATCTGTTTGGGGAGGAGCCGCCAAATACGTTTATGACCTGTCAATTAATCTTTCAGGTGATTTTGATGTGTCTATAGCAGCTGGAGGAAAAGACAAGCTTTATAAAAAAGCTAAAAAAGCCAATATTCCATATTATCAAATTATTAATTTTCAAAGAACAATCAATCCATTAAAAGATGTTTTTGCTTTTTTTGAAATTTTAAGCTTACTCTTTCAATTAAAACCAGATGTTATTCATGTTAATAGCTCTAAGGCAGGAGGGATAGTTGGTATAGCTGGTTGGTGTTATAGAGTATTTTCTAATAAAAAAAACAAACTAATTTTCACAGCACATGGCTGGGCCATTAATGAAGATAGACCTAAATATCAAATTAAATTAATTAAATTTTTTAGTAAAATAACTTCCATATTTTATGATAAAATAATTTGTGTTTCTGAACATGATAGACAAATAGCAATTAAGAATAAAATAACTTGTGAAAAAAAATTAATAACTATTCATAATGGAATAGATATTAAAAATATTAATTTTCTTTCTAAAGAAGAAGCCCAAAA
>CAYTNU010000038.1:0-1039 GCA_964439515.1 uncultured Candidatus Saccharibacteria bacterium
ATTTTTAAAGCATTTGGAATTTGAGTAGTCATTACTGAAATTCCAGCATAATTACAGTTCTTTATTTTCTCTTCAATTAATTTTAAATAATTTTTCTGTCTTACTCCATCAATAATTTCTACTTTAATATCATTATTATCTAAATAGCTAGCAATACTAAGCAATCCCACCGAAACAGAGCTATCATAATTCTCTTTATTAATACTAAAAGATGGATTGATTAATAGAACCATGATGGTAAAAAGGATTTGTCTGGAATACCTGAATGTTTATCTTTTTTAGCTAAAATCCAAATATTAGTACCAAATCTTTGTAATAATGGTTCAAAAATCTTATTTAAACAATTAGGCATCTTTCTAACATAACCAGAAGAACTAACTATCTTATATCCAGATGCCTTTAATAAAAAAATTAGATCTTCTTTATTAAAAGAATAAAAATGCTCTGGGCTTTTATGCGTTCCAAAAATTGAAGGTTTTGGTATTTGAATAAGTATATAACTTCCATCATTAAGATAATCTCTAATTTTAAATAAAAATCTAAAAGGACTAACCATATGAACTAAAAAATCAGTACACCATATTAAATCAAACTTTCCATTAATTACTGGTAAATCTTCTTCTATATTCGTTTTGATAATATTTAATCCTAATTTTTTTCCAAAATCTATTAAATAATCATTCATTTCTATTCCTACAGAATCTGGATTAAAATGAATTAAATTATGTCCTGGTCCACAACCAATATCTAAGATTCTAAAAGAGTCCTTAATTTTAAATCTATTATAAATATAGGTATGATTATTAAACCAATCTTTAAAAAATTTATTATAAATTCTTAAATTTTCTTCGTTATCGTAACAACCTTTTGATAAAATTATTTTTTTTAATTCATCTTGATTTTTATGCATAAATTTCTTCAAAAGCTTTAATAGTCTCTTGAACTAAATTGTCCCAATTAAATCTTTTTAAATCTTCTTTTGCATTATCAACCAATCTCTCTGATAAATCTGGATTATCTAAAATTTGATTAATAGCAT